>JAEDNG010000176.1 GCA_016302625.1 Clostridiaceae bacterium | reverse complement strand
TTTTTTAACGGTTTTGCAAAGGGGGAAATCATATGCAGGAAGAAATTTTCGAGCTTATTGAGGGAAAGAAGTACGCACGATTGCGAGAATTGCTTTCCGATATGAACCCCGCGGATATCGCACAAATTTTGGAGGACGTACCCGAAAGGGAGCTTCCTGTTATTTTCCGTATACTGCCTAAAGAGCTTGCCGCAGAGGTTTTTGTTGAAATGGATTCCGAAATGCAGCAGCTTCTTATTGAAGCGTTCAGTGATACCGAGCTGCGCGAGGTCATGGACGAGCTTTTTATGGACGATACGGTTGATATTATCGATGAAATGCCGGCGACCGTGGCAAAGCGTATTTTAAGTCAGACAGACGCAAAAACACGCAAGATGATAAATCAGCTTTTGGCATATCCTGACGACAGTGCCGGCAGTATTATGACCACCGAGTATGTGGATCTGAAAAAAAACATGACGGTAGATCAGGCGTTTGACCGTATCCGCAATGTCGGACTTGACACCGAAACGATTTATACCTGTTATGTAATAGACCAAAGCCGTCATTTGCTTGGCATTGTCACAGTCAAGGATTTGCTGCTTAATGAAAAAAGCCGAGTGCTCAGCGATATAATGGACGAGAACATTATATATGCCAACACACTTGACGATAAGGAAGAGGTTGCAGGTCAGTTTGAAAAATACGACCTTATGGCGCTGCCTGTGGTTGATAAGGAAAGCCGTCTTGTCGGTATCGTTACGGTTGACGACGCTATCGACGTCATTCAGGACGAGGCGACAGAGGATATCGAAAAAATGGCGGCTATTTTGCCGTCGGACAAAAGCTATTTCAGAACAGGCGTCTTTTCAACCTTTAAGGCGCGTATTCCGTGGCTTATGCTCCTTATGATTTCCGCGACCTTTACCGGCGCTATTATTTCAAGCTTTGAGGAAAAGCTGACGATTTTTCCGGCGCTTATCGCCTTTATACCGATGCTTATGGACACGGGAGGAAATTCAGGCAGCCAGTCGTCGGTTACAATTATCCGCGGTATTTCACTGGGCGACATAGAATTCCGCGATATTTTCAAGGTTATATGGAAAGAGGTAAGGGTGGCGCTCTGCTGCAGCACGGCGCTTGCGGCGGTTAATTTTGTAAAGCTCTGGTTAGTTGATTATCTTTTGCTTCACACCTTCGATCCCGGAAAACAGATACCCGAGATACTTGTTGTATGCTTTACGCTTTTACTGACTGTAATTGTGGCAAAGTTTATCGGCTGTGTTCTGCCGATACTTGCAAAAAGAATCGGTTTTGACCCGGCAGTGATGGCAAGTCCTTTTATTACAACAATTGTCGACGCGATTTCTCTTTTTATTTATTTCAGAACGGCAATTCTGATTTTAGGCATATAATTTGACAAAATAATACAAGTGTGCTATATTATTAAATATTGCATATAAAATCGGGCTGAGGCGGGATAATTAATGATTATTTCAGATAAACACAGTGCGGAACTGATAGCCGAAAAATTTGCTCTTAAAGGTAATCTGACCGGCTGTAAAAAATTCGGCGGCGGACATATTAACAATACCTTTTTACTTGAACTCACCGACACGAACGGAAAGAATAGGAAATATGTGCTTCAGTCGGTAAACACCAATGTTTTCAAGAACATTTATGCGGTGATGGAAAACATAGTGCGGGTAACCGAGCATTTAAAGTCCAAAATTTCAGACGGTGAGAGGGTAGTCGATTTCTTAAAGGCAGATGACGGCAATACATATTATGTAGACCCTGATAATAACTTTTGGCGCGTATATGAATTTATTGACAATTCGGTTTGTTTTGACATGCCGGAGAGTCTTGAAGACTTTTATCAGTGCGCTTTGGCTTTCGGTCGGTTTCAGCGCCATCTTTACGATTTTCCCGCCGAAAGTCTTAACGAGATAATTCCCGATTTTCATAATACACCTAAAAGATATCAGGCGTTTTTAAAGGCGGAGCATGAAGATAAATCGGGCAGAGCTCAAACTGTTAAGCCGGAAATAGATTTCATTAAATCAAAAAGCGAATTCTACTCGGTTTTGATTGATAATCATAAAACGGGTAAGCTGCCGCTAAGGGTCAGTCATAACGATACAAAATGCAATAATGTTTTGCTTGATAAGAACACCCGCAAGGCGCTTTGCGTCATAGATCTTGATACGATAATGCCGGGATTTTCCGTTACGGATTTCGGTGACGCGATACGTTTCGGAGCCGCCACAGCCGCCGAGGACGAAACCGATTTATCAAAGGTCAAGCTTGATATGGAAAAATTCAGGATATATACAAAGGGATTTCTTGACGGATGCGGAGGGCTGCTTTCGGATTCGGAAATAATGCTTCTGCCCGAAGGAGCGAAAATGATGACGATAGAATGCGGTATGCGCTTTCTTACCGATTATCTTGAGGGTGACCGTTATTTTAAAACCGATTATCCGACTCATAATCTTGATCGTTGCCGCACGCAGTTAAAGCTCGTCAGCGAAATGGAAAAATACTGGGACGATATGAAGTCATGCGTGGTTGAATATACATCA
>JAEDNG010000175.1 GCA_016302625.1 Clostridiaceae bacterium | reverse complement strand
TAGAATACTACGAGGGCGCTTCGGGAAGCTTTACACTTTATGAGGATGACGGAATCTCTTACGGCTATGAGCAAAATAATTTTAACAAGACTGAAATTGAAATTACATCTACGGGCAATGACATAATCAGTATCAATCTTATACAAAGCAATTCAGACTATTGCGGATTTGACGGAGAGAGAACACTTCAATTTGTGATTAAGGGAGACGGCGCTGAAAAAACCGTGATTTTCAACGGAACACGGTTGGATCGTGTTTTGGAGGACAAATCGGCGGAGGTAAACGTCAGTTTTGAAAAAAGGTGAATAAATCTGGAGGCATTATAATGAAAAAACTTAAATTAGTGTCAGTTTTATTATCTGTATTGTTTCTGCTTTCGGCATTCAGCGGGTGCAGATCTTCTAAAAAAGAAGAATTGAGCAGTTCTTACGGTTCTTCTGCTTACCGATACAGCTTTGAAGACGAAAGCTCACCGACAGAGGAAACCTCTTCAAATGCACAGCATAGCAGCTCGTCGGGCTCCTCGGCGGCTTCGAATTTAAAAAAACCGTCGAGCGGCTCTTCAAATCAGTCTGTAGGCAACAACTCTTCAACAAATAATAAACAGCAAGGCAACGGAAGCGGAGATGAAAATTCAGTGACTAAATCAACAGATTATGCAGGTGCGCAGGCTATCGGAGCCTATACTGCGGGAAGTGAAAAAATGCCCCTGGGCTTTTATGTCTCCCCGAGCGGCAGCGATCAGGGCAACGGTTCATTAAATAATCCTTTTAAGACAATTCAAAGGGCGCAGCAGGCAATCCGCTCTTATTTGTCTTCCAACAAAGCGCCTTCGGGCGGAATAGCGGTTTGGCTGAGAGCGGGTACTTATCAGCTTTCCGATACGCTTAATTTTACTTCGGCAGACAGCGGAACCAATGCGGAATGTCCTGTGGTTTACACCGCCTACAAAGGCGAAGAGGTGCATATTTCCGCCAATAAAATTATTGATTCGGTTTATATCAAAAAGACCGATTCGACTTGGAAATATTGGAATATGGTTCCTGCTTCGGTCAGAAACGAGCTATATCAGGTAAATTTACTCGACGCTGTCGATATAGGCGGCAACCGTATTTTCACATCAAATTGGGATGCAAATAAAAGCTCGCTGTTTCAGGATAATAAACCTGTTTTCTGGATGTATCAGGACAATGTTCCTATGACCTTGGCGCGTTATCCCGATATTAAGGACAGCGACCGATATTCCGCTTCATCATGGGATACCGTTTTAAAGGCTAACGGAACTTCATTCAAGCCCTCTAACGCAAAGCTCGATTCTTGGGATGCTTCACAGGAAATTTATATTCATTCGCCCTTCAGTTGGATGAATAACGATTTTATTACGAGGGTATCCTCTGTTAACTCAGGATTTATTTCACTGGCTTCAAATCCGGGCGGACTGGGAATATCAGACCCCAATAACGGCGCAAATCCCGATAATGTAAGACCTTATTACGCCATGAATGTGGTTTCCGAGCTGACGCAACCCGGAGAATATTATTTTGACGGTTCAAATTCGACGGTTTATTTTCTTGCATATCCAAACAATGGCAATTACAGTTTAAGTGTAACGCCATACAGTTACAACTATGCCTTGAATATAAACAATGCCAAAAACATCGAATTTCGCAATATTTATTTTGAAGGCGGAGACAACGCCGTTATTAACATTGAAGGTTGCAGCGGAATAATCCTTAGAAACTGTACCGTTCGCAACGGCGTAGGTCAGGGTATTAACGTTAACGGTACAAACATAACGGTTGATTACTGCGATATTTACAATCTGGGCTTTGCAGGCGTAACCCTTAACGGCGGAAACCGTCAGACTTTGACCAAATCGGGAAATACCGTTTCAAATTCTCATATTCATAATTACGCTATGTTTAAAATGAACGGCAACGCCGGTGTGACAATGGTAAGCAAACAAAGCTGCGGACATACCATTAAAAATAATGTGATTAATTACGCGCCGCAGCAGGCGATTTATATGGGCGGAAATGAAATTACCATAGAAAACAATGAGATTTATGATATTTGCCGTCTTACCGATGACGCAGGCGCAATTTACGGTGCCAGAGACTGGAGCTTCCGAGGTATTCGGATTCTCAATAATATTATTCATGATTTTATTCCTACTGTGGCAGGACGTCCCGGAGCAGGCGCTTACGGAATTTATCTTGACGACTGTCTTTCGGGAGTAACGGTAAAGGGTAATATCGTTTATAACGGAACCAGCGCGGGGATTATGAATAACGGAGGACGCGATAACAAAATTGAAAACAATGTAATTGTAAACTGCTGGCGCGGTCTGCGCTCCTCTCAGGTTGGCGCTTCTTCCGGAGGAGTCAATAACAAGGGCGGTGACAGCTGGAATTTGCTTGAAAAGTTAAACAGCGTAGGTTATCAGTCGGCGATTTGGTCTGCGGCTTATCCCGAATGTGCCGCCATACCTAACGATTACGATCAGCTTCGACCTTACAAAAAGGGAACGAGCGTACGTATTGCTTCGGAATGGCTGAAGCCTGAAAATTGCACATTTAAAG
>JAEDNG010000174.1 GCA_016302625.1 Clostridiaceae bacterium | reverse complement strand
ACGAGCGTACGTATTGCTTCGGAATGGCTGAAGCCTGAAAATTGCACATTTAAAGCAAATCTCGGTCAGGGAAGCTTTGAAAAGGGTTGGATTGTATGCGATTCAAGCGGCGCCTCTTTAAAATATTACGACGGTATGTCGGATAAGAATATCAGCAATGCCGGAACAGATCTGCTCAAAATTACAGGAACTTCAATTTTTATAAATTTCGGCGACGCCCGTCTTTCCGCTATCGGATTTCAGAAAATTCCTGTTGAAAGCATCGGTATTACGGTGAAATAACAGGGAAAGGATATTGAACGCAGTGAGTGATTTAAGCTTCAGACAGGTACATTTGGATTTTCACACAACCGAACTGATTGACGGTGTAGGAAGCAGATTTTCAAAAGAAGACTTTCAAAACGCCTTAAAATGCGGGCACATTGATTCAGTAACGTTATTTTCAAAATGCCATCACGGTTGGTCGTATCATCCTTCCGAGGCTAATGCTATGCACCCGGCTCTTGACTTTGATTTACTCGGCGCTCAGATTGACGCCTGCAAGGAGCTCGGTATCCGTACGCCTGTTTATCTCTCGGCGGGCTTTGACCATAAAACCTGTATTGCACATCCCGAGTGGATGTGTGTTGACAGTGCCGAAAAAATCGGCGAGCCGATTCCGCAGATTTTAGAGCATTATTATCGGCTTTGCTTTAATTCTCCCTATCTCGATATGTTGGTTGCCCAGGTAGAGGAGGTTGTGAAAAAGTATAATTGCGATGAGATTTTTCTGGACATAGTAGGTATTCATCCCTGTTATTGCAGCTATTGCCGTAAAATTCTTGAAGAGAGAGGGAAGAGCCTGTATGATACAGAAGCCGTTATGCAATTAGCGGAAGAAACCTTTTACTGCTATACAGAGCGTATCAGAGATACAATTGATCGGCATAAACCGGGTCTGCCTGTGTTTCATAACAGCGGTCACATAAGGCGCGGCAACAGACGTCTTGCATATTGCAATACACATCTTGAAATAGAATCTCTGCCGACAGGAGGTTGGGGCTACGACCATTTTCCGCTTTCTGCCTCATATGCCGGTACGCTCGATATGGATTATATCGGAATGACAGGAAAATTTCACACAACTTGGGGCGATTTCGGCGGATATAAGCATCCGAACGCGTTAAAGTATGAAACATCGCTGTGTCTGGCTAACGGTGCAGGCTGCAGTATTGGTGATCAGCTTCATCCGCTGGGTATGATGGATAAGGCTACCTACCGTTTAATCGGCGAAGCTTATGCCGATGTTGAGAAAAAAGAGCCTTACTGTCAAGATGTCAGGCGGGTGGCGGATATAGGTGTTTTGTCCTCCGAGGCCTGCAAAGCGATAGATGCGGGACTGTTAAACAGCAACAGTTATCCCGATATAGGGACTAACCGTATGCTGACGGAGGGTCACTATTTATATGAGTTTATTGATATGGAAGCGGATTTCAGCCGCTATAAAATTCTCATACTTCCTGACGATATACAGGCGGTCGGACAGCTTGAGGATAAGCTGAAAGCGTTTGTAAAATCAGGCGGGAAGCTTTTAGCCACAGGAAAATCGGCGCTTGACAGTAATAACCGTTTTACTTGTGATTTTGGAGCCGATTTTATTAAAAAAAGCGAGCTTTCGCCTTCTTATTTACATCCGCTGTTTGATACTCCTCCTTTCGGAGCCGCTGATTTTGTGGTTTACGGCGACCACTTTGATATCGAAGTCGGTACGGGAGAAGTCCTTGCCGAACGGTCAGACCCGTATTTTAAACGCGAAAACGGCAATTTCTGTTCGCATCAGCATACTCCCTTTGACCCGAATAAACGTGCTCCCGCAATTGTTAAGGGAAAGGACGGTATTTACTGCTCTTTCTCGATTTTCAGCGATTACGCCAAATACGGAAGATTGATTTTACGAATCGTATTTTGTTATATGTTGGATTTATTGCTTGGAGAAAACAAAACACTGCAGATGTCAAATTTTTCGGAAAAGGGAATAGTTACCTTGATGAAACGCAACGGTAAAAACGATCTGTTTCAACACGTGCTTTACGCTCCGACCTTCAGGGCGGGAGAGAGTATTGATGTAATTGAGAGTCTGCCGACGGTAACAGGAGTTGAAGCATCGCTGAAGCTTGAAAAAGCTCCTATAAGTGTTAAATGCGTCCCACAAAATCAGGATATTTCTTTTCGGTATGATAACCGGGTGCTGCATTATACTATACCGAAATTCAGCTGTCATCAAATAGTTGAAATAATCTATTGATGCGCTTAAAGATTTTCTGTCTTTTCAGGCGACCTGCAGACGCAATTTGCAAATAAATGTTCATTCAATTAAGGAGGCCTTAATTTGCTTTCAGAAAAATACAAAAAATTTTCGCAGATGATACTTTATCAAATTTATCCGCGGAGCTTTAACGATTCCAACGGCGACGGCGTCGGTGATATTCGGGGTATTATTGAAAAACTCAATTATTTAAAGGACTTTGGGATTAACGCAATCTGGCTTTGCCCCTGCTATAAAAGTCCTAACGACGATAACGGCTACGATATTTCGGACTATTACGATATTATGGACGAAT
>JAEDNG010000173.1 GCA_016302625.1 Clostridiaceae bacterium | reverse complement strand
ATGCTTTCGGCAGACTAATCGACTGGCAGATTAACGAGGGTGTAAACGCCCTTGTGGTATGCGGTACTACCGGAGAATCCTCGACCCTTACCGACGAGGAGCACCGCGCCGCTATTGAATACGCGGTAAAGCGCGCCAATCACCGCGTGCCGATTATCGCGGGTACCGGCTCAAACGATACCGCGTATGCTCTTGACCTTACCGATTTTTCCTGCAGGGCGGGGGTTGACGGGGTGCTGGTGGTAACTCCTTATTATAATAAGGCAACCCAGAACGGACTTATTAAAATGTTTACCGAAATTGCCGATAAGGCGACCGCTCCGGTTATACTTTATAACGTACCGTCAAGAACCGGTGTTAATATTAAGCCGTCAACCGTGAAAACGCTGTCCGAGCACCCGAATATTTCGGGAATTAAGGAAGCCGGCGGAAATATCTCGGATGTCGCCGAGATAGCGGCGCTGTGCGGGGATAATATCAACATTTATTCGGGCAACGACGACCAGATTGTTCCGATTATGTCGCTTGGCGGCAAGGGCTGTATCTCTGTGCTTTCAAATCTTTTACCCCGTGAGTCGGCGGAGCTTTGCGCTAAGTTTAAATCGGGCGACGTTAAGGGTGCTGCCGAGCTGCAGCTTAAGTATCTGCCCCTTATTCACGCACTGTTCAGCGAGGTAAACCCGATACCGGTTAAGGCGGCTATGGCGGCGATGGGCTTTTGCGAGGATTATCTGCGCCTGCCCTTAACTCCAATGGAGGAGGCTCACCGCGAGGTGCTCTTTAATGAGATGCGCAAGGCGGGAATAGGTATCTGATTATGAGACAGATTAAATTTACTAAAATGCACGGCATAGGCAACGATTATATATATATCGACTGCTTTAAGCAGCAGATTGACGACCCCGAGTATTTAGCGAAGGTTATGTCGCCCAGAAGAACCAGCGTAGGCAGTGACGGTGTCATTTTAATCTGCCCGTCCGATGTGGCGGACGCTAAAATGCGTATGTTCAACCTTGACGGGAGCGAGGGCAAGATGTGCGGCAACGGTATACGCTGTGTGGGAAAATATATTTACGACACAGGGATAGCCCACAAGGAAACCCTTACTGTTGAGACATTGAGCGGCATTAAAACCCTTAAGGTTACAGAAAAGGACGGAAAAGCTGTAAGCCTTACGGTCGATATGGGCGAGCCGATTCTGACACCTAAAGACATTCCCGTTTTGTTTGACGGCGAGCGTATGATAAATGAACCGATAACGGTTGACGGCAGGGAATACCGTATTACCGCCGTATCAATGGGCAACCCCCACGCGGTGGTTTTCTGCGATAACGTTAAAGACCTTAACCTTGAAAAAATAGGTCCTAAGTTTGAATTTAACCCGATTTTCCCCGAGCAGGTCAACACCGAGTTTATAAAGGTTATAGATAACAAAACCCTTGAAATGCGGGTCTGGGAGCGGGGAAGCGGCGAAACCTTCGCCTGCGGAACGGGTGCCTGCGCGGCGGCGGTCGCGGCGGTGCTTAATGGATTTTGCGAAAAGGGAGCGGAAATCACCGTACATTTAAAATGCGGAGATTTGAATATAACATATGCCGAAAATTCTCATATATATATGAGGGGCGCGGCAGAAAAAGTATATGACGGAGTGTATGAGCTATGAGTTTGCAGATTAAAGTCAACGATAATTTCTTTAACGTTAAAAAGAACTATCTTTTTTCCGATATCGCAAAGCGGGTAAACGCCTATTCCGCGGAACACCCGGACGCGAAAATAGTAAGGCTCGGCATAGGCGACGTTACCTTGCCGCTGTCTCCGGTTGTGGTTAAGGCGATGAAAAAGGCGGCGGACGAAATGGGAAACGCCGCGACCTTCAGGGGCTACGCTCCCGAATACGGCTACGATTTTCTGCGCGAGGCAATTGCGGATTATTATAAAAAATTCCCTGTTAATTTAAGCGCTGAAGAGATTTTTGTTTCGGACGGCGCTAAGAGCGACGTCGGCAATATTGTCGATATTTTAGGCGATAACGAGATTTTAATTCCCGACCCGGTTTATCCGGTTTATCTTGACAGCAATATTATGAGCGGCAGAAAGGTAACCTTTTTAAAGGGAACTTGCGAAAACGGCTTTTTGCCACTGCCGGACGGCGTGGAGGAGAAGCCCTATGTGATTTATCTCTGCTCGCCTAATAACCCGACAGGCGCGGTTTACGGCCGAGAGGGGATTAAAAAGTGGATAGACTTTGCAAATAAAACAGGCTCGCTGATAATTTTTGATTCGGCTTACGAGGCGTTTATAAGCGGCGATTATCCTCATTCAATATATGAGGTAGAGGGAGCGAAATCCTGCGCGGTCGAGATTTGCAGCTTTTCAAAAACCGCCGGCTTTACAGGCACCCGCTGTGCGTGGTCTGTATTTCCCGACGAACTGACTGTGGGAGAGAATAAGCTTTCCTTCCTCTGGTCAAGAAGACAGGCGACAAAGTTTAACGGAGTACCCTATGTCGTTCAGCGTGCGGCAGAAGCGGCGTTATCTTCGGAGGGTCAGGCGCAGTGCCGCGAGGCAATAGCCTATTATATGGAGAACGCCCGCATAATAGGCGAGGTGCTAAAGCACAAGTGTATTGAGTTT
>JAEDNG010000172.1 GCA_016302625.1 Clostridiaceae bacterium | reverse complement strand
CATATAGGTTTTCCGTTTAACCGAAAGTCTGTATGCTCTTTTTATATTATAAAATAAGCAAATCTGTAAAGAAAAAAGCTTGACAGCGGCGGCGAAGTATGATATAATCGCATCTGTAAAGTTTTTCGCTTTACAGCGAGGTGCTTTTATGGGTAAAAATTTATATATATCCGCTTTGCTTGACGTTTACGGCGAGTGCCTTAATGACAAGCAGAGAGAGCTTACCGAATATTATTATAACGACGATCTGTCGCTGGCTGAAATTGCCGAGAACGAGGGTATCACCCGTCAAGGCGTGCGGGATCAGATAAAGAGGGCGGAGCAGAGGCTTGTGTCTCTTGAAGAGAAATGCCGCTACTGCGAGCGTTTTTTAAGATTGAAGGAGCTTGCCGACGATTTCAAATCGGGCGATAAAAACGCCGCCGAACAAATTGTCAGTATTATTGAAGAACTGTAAGGAGCTGTGAAAAAATGGCGTTTGATAATTTATCCGATAAGCTTTCCGGCGTTTTTAAACGCCTGCGCTCCAAGGGAAAGTTAAGCGAGGCTGACGTTAAAACCGCCATGCGCGAGGTAAGGCTCGCGTTGCTTGAAGCCGATGTAAACTATAAGGTCGCAAAGGATTTCACCAACACAGTCGCCGAGAAATGTATCGGTGCAAATGTTATGGAAAGTCTTACCGCGCCTCAGATGGTTGTTAAAATCGTCAAGGAAGAGCTTACCGCTTTAATGGGAAGCGAGCAGGCAAGGCTTAAAATATCCAACAAAATACCCACTGTTGTCATGATGTGCGGTCTTCAGGGCTCTGGTAAAACCACCCATTCCGCAAAGCTTGCTAAGTATTTAAAGGGCAAGGGTCACCGACCGCTGCTTGTCGCCTGCGATATTTACCGTCCGGCGGCTATTGAGCAGTTAAAGGTAGTAGGCAGAAAGGTCGATACTCCCGTTTTTGAAATGGGAACCGAAAAGCCGGAGATTATAGCCGCAAAAGCCGTCGCGCATGCGAGGGATTACGGCTATGACTTTGTAATTCTGGATACTGCGGGGCGCCTTCATATTGATACCGAGCTTATGGATGAGCTTAAGCGTATCACTGAGGCGGTAGAGGTCAACGATATACTGCTTGTGATCGATTCAATGGTCGGTCAGGACGCGGTAAATATCGCGAAAGCCTTCAACGATATACTTGAAATCGACGGTATCATTTTAACAAAGCTTGACGGCGATACCCGCGGCGGTGCAGCGCTATCTGTAAGAGCAGTAACGGGGAAGCCCATTATGTTCACGGGTGTCGGCGAAAAGCTTGAGGATTTGGACGAGTTTCACCCCGATCGTATGGCTTCAAGAATACTCGGCATGGGTGACGTGCTGTCGCTTATCGAACGCGTAGAGACCGAAATCGACCAGAAGAAAGCGGAGGAAGCCGCCAAAAGACTTGAACAAAACAAGTTTGATATGAACGACTTACTTGATCAATTTCAGCAGATTAAGAAAATGGGACCTCTCAAAAACGTGCTTTCAATGCTTCCGGGCATGGATAAGCAGTTAAGAGACGTTGATATAGACGACCGTCAGATGCTCCGAGTCGAGGCGATTATAAAATCCATGACCAAAAAGGAAAAGGAAAAGCCGGATATTATAAACGCGTCAAGAAAGCGCCGTATCGCGGCGGGCTCGGGCATGAAGGTTGAGGACGTTAATAAGCTTCTCCGTCAGTACGAGCAGATGAAAAAGCTGTTTAAGCAGATGAACACAAAGGGTGGAAAACGCAGCCTAATGCGCGGAATGCGTATGCCGGGCGGACCCAAAGGCTTAGGTTTTTAAGAGCATTTCTTTTAAACATAGATATTCTTTTATGGAGGTGTATTACTGTGGCAGTTAAAATCAGACTTCGCCGTATGGGCGCTAAGAAAGCTCCTTTTTACCGTGTTGTCGTAGCTGATTCGAGATATCCGCGTGACGGTCGTTTCATCGAGGAAATCGGCACCTACGATCCTACCAAGGATCCGGCAGCCGTTAATATCGACGCTGAAAAGGCTAAAAAGTGGATCTCCAACGGAGCTCAGCCGACCGATACCGTTAAGGCTTTACTTAAGAAAAACGGTGTTCTTTAATACTATTTGCGAGGGAAAACAATGAAAGAGCTTCTTATAGCTATTGCTTCCGGTCTTGTTGAAAAGCCGGAGGAGGTAACAGTTACTGTTGATGAGCCTAATGAGGAGGGCGTTGTTTACTATCATCTTCACGTTGCTGAAAATGATATGGGACGTGTCATCGGCAAGCAGGGCAGGATTGCCAAGGCAATCCGCGTTGTAATGCGCGCCGCCGCCAACAGGGAAAATCAGAAAATATCGGTCGAAATCGACTGATAAACGGCCGGGCGGTTATGCCCGGTCTCAATTCAAATTCTACCCCCGTCCGCGGGGGTATTTATATATTTACTTTTTTATTTCGGAGGAAGTATGATTAAACAGTATCTTGAAACCGGAAAAATTGTCGGAACACACGGCATTAAAGGCATGGTACGCGTTCAGCCGTGGTCGGATTCGGGCGAATTCTTGACAAATTTCAAATATTTCTATCTTGATTCGACCGGAAAAAGCGCTTTAAAAGCGGTTAAAATCCAGCCGCACGGCGGCGTGGTGCTTATTGCCTT
>JAEDNG010000171.1 GCA_016302625.1 Clostridiaceae bacterium | reverse complement strand
CCGAACGTGGGGAAATCGACCCTTTTTAACGCTATTACAAATGCCGGAGCACAGTCGGCTAACTATCCGTTCTGCACTATCGAGCCGAATGTCGGAATGGTGAGTGTTCCCGACGAAAGGCTTGAAAAGCTGGCGGAAATTTATAATCCCGATAAATTCACACCGGCGGTTATCGAGTTTGTAGACATTGCGGGACTGGTTAAAGGCGCGTCAAAGGGCGAGGGGTTAGGCAACAAATTCCTTTCAAATATCCGCGAGGTTGACGCGATAGTTCATGTTGTCCGCTGTTTTGAAAGCGACGATATTATTCACGTCGAGGGCTCTGTTAACCCTGTACGCGACATTGAAACGATAAATCTTGAGCTTATTTTTTCGGATATGGAAACCGTCCAGCGCCGTCTTGACAGATCAAGTAAAGCCTTAAAGGGTGATAAAAAGCTTCAGGGCGAGGTTGATTTTTTAAAGCGGCTGCTTGAGCATCTTGAAAAGGGACTTCCCGCGCGTTCGGTTGAAATAAACGATGATACCGAGCAGGCAGTGCTTGACGATACTCCCCTGCTTTCGGCAAAGCCGGTAATTTACGCCTGCAACATGAGCGAGGATGATTTTACGAGTGGTATTGATTCAAATAAAAATTACAACGCGGTAAAAGCGATTGCCGAAAAGGAAAAAGCGGAGATTTTGCCGATATGCGCCGCACTGGAAGCTGAAATTTCGGGGCTTTCCGACGAAGAAAAGGAAATGTTCCTTGAAGAGCTTGGTCTTGAGCGTTCGGGACTTGACCGCATGATTCAGAAATGCTATCATCTTTTGGGACTTATTTCCTATTTAACCGCCGGCAAGCCCGAGGTCAGAGCATGGACGATTAAAGAGGGCACAAAGGCTCCGCAGGCGGCGGGTAAAATCCATTCCGACTTTGAGCGCGGCTTCATACGCGCCGAGGTAATAGGTTTTGATGAGTTTATAAACGAGTGTGACGGCAACATGGTGACCGCAAAGGAAAAAGGACTTGTCAGAAGTGAGGGCAAGGATTACGTCATGAAAGACGGAGACATTGTTCTTTTCCGCTTTAATGTTTAAAAAATGTTTATACATTCTTAATGTTCAGGGTATAATATATAATACGTTACCTGTAAATATGGAGTGATACCTTTTGGGAGGATTATTTTATTACGGCTTTGATTCGCTTTACCTTTATTTGGTCGTTCCGGCAATTATAATCGCACTTTGGTCGCAGATAAAGGTCAAGACCACCTTTTCAAAATATTCCGCCTACCGAACCGATATAAGCGGTGCGGATGCGGCAAGGAAGGTACTTGAAGCGAGCGGAGTTTACGGAGTTAAAATCGAACGTGTTTCGGGAAATCTCACCGACCACTACGACCCGAAAACAAATGTGATACGATTGTCGGATTCGGTTTACAGCTCGTACAATGTATCGGCGGTAGGCGTTGCGGCGCACGAGGCGGGACATGCCGTTCAGTACGCTAATGGTTATATGCCTATAAAATTAAGGTCGGTTATACTGCCGGTCTGCAATTTAGGCTCACAGCTTTCCATGCCGCTTCTCATCATCGGGCTTATTTTTAATCTGTATTTTCTTGTAAAGCTCGGCGTTATATTCTTTTGCGGAGCGCTTATTTTCCAGCTTGCTACCCTCCCTGTCGAATTCAACGCTTCAAAAAGAGCGATAAGCACTATTCGGGAAAACAATATTTTGATCGTCGAAAATGATGTTAAATATGTCAGAAGGGTTTTATCGGCGGCGGCGATGACCTATGTCGCGGCTATTCTCGTTTCCCTAACCCAGCTTATCCGCTTAATCGCAATAACCAACCGCAGAAAATAATTTCAGGCAGGAATATCACCCAATATTTCCTGCCTTTTCTATTGTATAGCTTTGTATTTTTTCACCGATAATATTATCGGGTGATAAAAATGCAAAAAGGAAAAATCAAATTCATGCTTTTTTCAATCGGTGCGGTAGGCTACGGACTTATTGAAATACTGTGGCGGGGTTATACCCACTGGTCGATGCTGGGGGCGGGCGGAATTTGCTTTATGTTTTTCGGAACACTCAGCGAAAAGCTTAAAAAAACCGGAATTTTTATAAAAGGACTTATCGGAAGTACATTTGTTACCGGGATTGAGTTCATTTTCGGAGTTGTTTTTAATATAATTTTAAAGAAGAATGTTTGGGATTACAGTAAAATGCCCATGAATATTATCGGTCAGGTCTGCATGCCTTATTCCTGTCTTTGGGTTCTATTAAGCATTATTTGTATTCCGTTTGCCGGAAAAATCAATAAGCGATTGCAAAAACGAAAATAAGTGGTATAATATTTCTATAAGCAAAAGATATAAGGTGGAAAATATTTTGGAATTTCTGCACAGAACATGGGCTGAGATTGATGTCGACGCCCTGATACATAATTTTGAAATCATAAAGAAAGAGTCCGGCGGCGCAAAGCTGATGGCGGTCGTCAAGGCAGACGCCTACGGTCATTCGGCGCGAAATATCGCTCCCGTGCTTGAAGAACACGGAGCGGACGCGTTTGCAGTTTCCAATATTGAGGAGGCTATTACGCTTCGCGGCTGCGGAATAACCCGACCTATTCTGATTTTGGGCTACACCCCTGTCAGTATGGCGGCTCAGCTTTATCTTAACGATATTA
>JAEDNG010000170.1 GCA_016302625.1 Clostridiaceae bacterium | reverse complement strand
TATTGCTTGTTGGATAATGCGGTCTATGACTGTCGGTATTCCGAGCTTTCTCGTTTCCCCATTATCCTTTGGAATTTCTACTCTCCTTACAGGTGACGGCTTGTATTTTCCGTCCCTTATGCTGTCGAGCAGTTCATTCCTATGTTCTTTCAGCCATGGAAGTGCCTCATCAACTGTCATTCCGTCAACTCCGCTTGCTCCCTTATTGGCTTTTACTCGCTTGTAGGCTTTGTTCAGATTATCTCTGCAAAGCACCTTTTCAAGCAAGTCTGCACCGTCCTTTCGGTAAACCTCTCGACTTTCGGTACTGCACGCTTCTGCATACTCTTCGTGTTCCACACTATCCCTTTGCAGGAAGCCGCCGTTTTCGGCGTATTCTGTTTTCATCATACCGACCTCCTTTAGTTTCTTACTCGGAACTTATGATTGTTCGGTCCTTCCCGAAAATTACTTTTCGGTACTATGACCTCTGCTGACTTCTTGCAGTTCGTTGTTACTATGCTCTGTTTCGAATATGTCTACTCCTTTACACCTGCAAGACCTCCTCGGGTAAGCGTAATCACCTTCACCTCATATATCTGCTGCATTTACACCTTGAAATTCGGGCAGTATTGGACTTCGTTTTGTTTAGGAAACTCGTCCCTTTCAAAATGCCTTATATGCAGTTTCTGTTCGTCAGACCGAGGTTTTGCCTCCGACTTCTTTCAGACTCCGCCTCACAACGGACGCCCTTGTCTTTGGCTAACAGTTCCTACTGCCAAGCCTGTAGCGGACTTCCACCGCCAAGTTATTACGCATGCCGAGCACACAACCTGAACGGAGCTGTCGCAAAAGCGGCGGCTCCTTTTTATACCGATAAAAAACCCACCGGCAATTCATTCAACTGCCGGTGGATTATTATTTAATTATATGTTTGTGTACTCATAAATGCAACGTGCCGCTTCAGCTCTTGTAATTTCACCAAAGCTGCTAAAAGTAGTTCTGACAGTGAGTATAAATGCTTTTATCCAACCTATAAAGTCTTTTTGCTTAACTTTTGAAAACATTGTAAAAGCAAAGGACATTTTTGAAACCTTGCCGGTATTATCGGTAATTTCATAATCACCGGTAATTGCGTTAAGAGCCTTTGAAAGGTCTGCCTTTGTAAGAGCATCATCCGGTAAGAAAGTGTTTTCACTCGTAGAGAACATATAGCCGTTTTTAACGACATATTCAACTTCCTTGTAATACTTATGACCCGGAGTGACATCGGTAAACTTTGCGGAAATTTCTTTGTCGGGTAAAGCCTCAATAATTTTGTTTGCAATAAAGAGCTGTCCGTCTGCATCGGGATGAGTATCGGTATAGGTTGCTCCGGTGGGATCAACATAAATATAGCCGAATTTTTTAACGCCGTCAGTCATCGGCTTGTTACCGACAGTTAAAATGAGCTCGGTAATTTTTTTGCTTGCGGCAATTTCAATTTCGCTCTTTTCCTCAACCTCAATAGGTTCGCCGACATAGCCGTCATAATCATAATTTCTGCCCTTATTAGATTGGTCGCCCATTCCGACAACCATAAGCGTTACATCGGGGTTAAGGTCATAGATATCCTGAATCATAATGTCCCAGTTGCGGCAAAATCTTCCGTAGCCCTTGTCAATTGCGCCGGGCAAAACTTCAAGCAGCTGGGGGAGCGCACCTGCAATGCGTGCAATTTCAACAACCTTTTCAATTTTGTTTTCATCAACCGAGGTATTCCTTAATAAATCCTCGGCCATTTTGATGTACTCGTCGGCAGCATGGTTCGCTTCAAGCACGTCCTCAAGAACCCAGCCCATATATGCGCCCCAGTCGTTTCCGCCGATACCGATTGTGATAAGGTCGGCATTTGCAACGGCGTCCTTATATGCCTGTCTGATTCTTTCATCGCCGGGTGCATAGCCGTACTTTTCGTAAACGTGAAGCTGAGAGGGATAGAAAAGATAGGGATCGTTGCAAGTGGCCGCAAACTCATCTTCAAGCATATAGCGAACCTCGACTGTTCTGAAACCGGGCGCCGCAAAAGGGGTCATACTCTTATCTTCGATTATCGAATTAGCAATGATGTCGCCATAGGAGCCGGGAACGCGGTAATATGTCGAACTATAATATTCAGCCATGAAATCTCTGTCATATTGGGTTATTCCGTCGCGAAATCCGCTCGCTGAGCTGTCACCCAAAAGAAGATAGTTCTTATACTGTCCGTAATGTGCGTTTACCGCATCTGTGTTAAGCTCCACCGCAAAGCAGGTTAATGTGCCTGAAAGCATCATAAACGTAAGAATTACGGCAAGGATTTTCTTTACAGTTTTCATTTTATACCTCCAAAAACTAACAGTACAGGTATTTTAACATAAATTATAGTTTTTTACAATATATTTTTTAATTTTTATTTATAAAATGTTCAAAAATATAACTATTATCTATTATTTAAAGTCCGCCGGTTGTGCAAGTGGTTTTTGCCCGTCCGCTCCGCTGGGTTACTTTTTCATGCAAAATCCGTAGGTGCGTCGCTTGTGGCGCCCGGGAACCCATCCAAAATAACCGCGTAAATTTTAACTTGTATATTGTTCCTTTGTGATTGAATGGTAATAGAAATTTACACCCGTTCGCTCCGCTGGGGGTTACTTTTGTCGGTTGTGACAAAAGTAACCAAAAACACGCT
>JAEDNG010000169.1 GCA_016302625.1 Clostridiaceae bacterium | reverse complement strand
GCGGGAGGCGCCGCTTAGTTTTCGTGTGTTCCCGTAATCGAATATTCTACCCACTCGGCAATATTTACCGCGTGGTCGCCTATTCGCTCAAGATATTTTGCAATCATTAAAAGATCAATGCAAAATTCGCCGTTCGCGCGATCCTCGGATATAAGACGGACAAGCTCGTCTTTAACGCAGTCGAAAAGATTATCCACCCTGTCGTCATATTGAATAACTGCTCTTGCAAGCTCCAAATCCTTTTTTACAAAGGATTCCACGCTGTCTGTGACCATTTTTATGGCTGACTGCGCCATATCCTTTATGTGAATTTTGCTTTTAACATCGCTGTTTTTAATGAATTTAGCAATTTCCGCGATGTCCGACGCCTGATCGCCTATTCTTTCCATATCCGAAATCATTTTAAGAGCTGACGAAATAACCCTTAAGTCCCGTGCGACAGGCTGCTGCTGAAGCAACAGCTTCATGCAAATAGCCTCAATATCGCGTTCCTTTTGGTCTATCTCCGCGTCGGTCGAAAAGACCTTTTCGCAGAGCGCGTCGTCCCCGTCAAGCATTGCCTTAACAGAGGCTGAAATCGCATCCTCGCAAAGCGCGCCCATGGTTATAAGCTCTAAATTAAGCTTTTCAAGCTGACTGTCAAATCTGTTTCTCATTTTAGCCAAACCTCCCCGTGATATAATCCTCTGTGCGTTTATCCTGCGGATTCGAAAACATTTTTTCGGTCTCTGAGAATTCTATTACCTCTCCGAGCAGGAAAAAAGCCGTGTAATCGGATATACGCACCGCCTGTTGCATGTTGTGGGTCACCATAATTATGGTATAGTCTTTTTTAAGCTCGGCGGCAAGGTCTTCGATTTTAGAGGTTGAGATAGGGTCGAGCGCGCTTGTCGGCTCGTCCATTAAAAGCACCTCAGGCTTAACCGCCAGCGCACGCGCGATACAAAGCCGCTTCTGCTGACCGCCCGACATTGCAAGGGCGTTCTTTTTGAGTATGTCCTTGGTTTCATCCCAAATTGCGGCTTTTCTGAGAGATTCTTCTACTATTTCGTCTAATTTCTGCTTTGAACGCACTCCGTGAGTGCGCGGACCGAAGGCTATATTGTCGTAAATCGACATGGGAAAAGGATTAGGCTTCTGAAAAACCATTCCCACCCGTTTTCTAAGGAGATTTACGTCCATACCGCCGTAAATGCTTACCCCGTCAAGGGTTACCTCGCCTGTTATTTTACAGCCCTCAACCAAATCGTTCATACGGTTAAGAGACTTTAAAAGGGTAGATTTACCGCAGCCGGACGGCCCTATAAACGCGCTTATTTTATTCGCGGGCAGGGAAAGATTTATATTTTTGAGCGCCTTAAAATCATTATACCATAAATCAAGATTTTTTACAGCTATTTTTTCCATTTTATTATCCTTTCTTCGCCGACAGCTTTTTAGCGATAAGTCCCGACAGCATATTTATTATAAGCACAAGCACCAAAAGCACCACCGCCGTGGCGTAAGCCTCCTCCATGTAAAGCCCTTCGCTTAATAGCGCATACATATGGATTGATAATGTACGTCCGCTGTGCATTAAGTCCTTCGGTATTCCGGCAACCGTACCCGAGGTGTATATAAGCGCCGCTGTCTCGCCGACTATTCTGCCTATGGCAAGAATTATTCCCGAAAGAATACCCGGAACCGCCGACGGCAAAACCACCTTAAATACCGTCCTTAGTCTGCCCGCGCCAAGACCGAAGCTGCCCTCTCTGAAGGAATCGGGCACGGCTAAGAGCGCCTCCTCTGTCGTTCGCATTACGGTAGGCAAAATCATAATAGCAAGGGTTAGTGCGCCCGAAAGCATTGAGTTGCCGAAGTGACAGGCGATGACAAACACAAGATATCCGAAAAGACCGTATACAATAGACGGAATTCCCGCTAAGGTCTCGGTCGTGACCCTGACTACCTTTACAAGCGGATTTCCGCGCTTTGCATATTCGGTAAGATATATAGCCGAAAAAACCCCTATCGGCACGGCGAGAGCCAAAGACAAAAGGGTCATTGTGACCGTGTTTATAATCGCGGGGAGCATAGATACGTTTTCGGTGTTGTATTCTAAAGCGAAAAGCGAGGGCTTAAGATTTGGTATGCCCTTAATAAGTATATATGCGACCAGAATAACAACCACAGCCGCCGTTATTATTGCGGCGCCCCAGGTTATTAAAAACATTATAAAAGCGGAAGGGTGGCTCTTATAAGAAGAAAGCCTTTGCTTAAAGGTCACTTTATTTATATACGCAGTATTCTCTTTCATTTGGCTTTCCTCCTCTTTTTCTCACTTTTATCACGCTTTGCAAGGGAAAAGAGCAGATTTATTATGAGGATAAAGACGAAAAGCACAACCGCCGTTGCGATAAGCGCCTCCCTGTGCAGGTCGGTCGCATAGCCCATCTCAAGCACTATGTTTGAGGTGAGTGTACGCACTCCCTCAAAAATGCTTTTCGGTATCTGCGCCTGATTGCCCGCGACCATATTTACCGCCATAGCTTCTCCAATCGCTCTGCCGATGCCTAAGATAACCCCGGCGGTAATACCCGATTTTGCGGCGGGCAAAACCGTGCGGTAAATGCTCCGTTCGTTAGTAGCTCCGAGCGCCAGCGCTCCCTCGTAGTAGCTTTCGGGCACGGCACGTATTGCTGATTCCGAAACGCTTATAATTGTAGGCAGTATCATAAT
>JAEDNG010000168.1 GCA_016302625.1 Clostridiaceae bacterium | reverse complement strand
TGATATTCTCTGCCTTTCTCATAAGAGGGAGGCAGAGAACGATATGTTATTAGAAAGGGTGATTTTTATGGATCTGCTTATAAAGAACGGAACAGTTGTAACCGATTCCGAAATGTTTGCCGCCGATATTGCGGTAACGAACGAAAAAATTACGGCTGTCGCCGCTGATTTAAAGCCCGAGACAGGTACAACCGTTGTGGATGCAGCGGGCAAGTTTGTGTTGCCGGGTGCCATTGACGCCCACACCCACCTTGCGATGCCGTTCGGCGGCACGATTTCATCAGACGATTATTATGCGGGAACACGCGCCGCTGCTTGCGGAGGCACTACCACGGTATTTGATTTTGTAATGCAGGATTTCGGCGAGACTATGGTGGACGCGATAAAACGGCGCGATGAGCTATGCCGCCCTGTTGCCGCGGTGGATTATTCCTATCACGTAGCAGTTAAGGACGTAAGCGGCGATCTGATTAACTCGATAGGTGATGCGGTGGAATACGGCGTTCCTTCCTTTAAGGTGTTTATGGTTTACGATTTCGGCGTTAAGGACGGTGTTTTCTACAAGGTGCTTGAAAAAGCCAAAGAGGTCGGAGCGCTTATTGAGGTTCACGCCGAGAATAACGAAATGGTAAAGATGTTTACCGAAAGGTTTTTATCGGAGGGCAAGACAAGTGCGTGGTATCACTATCTCTCCCGCCCCGAATTTGTAGAGGCAGAGGCGGATATGCGGGCAATCCAGTGGGCAAAGTCATTAAACGCGCCTCTTTACATTGTACACCTTGCCAATAAGCAGGGCGTAGAGGCGGTCACCAAGGCGCGGGACGAGGGGTACGAGATTTACGCCGAGACCTGCCCACAGTATCTTGAATTTACATGCGACGTATACAAACGCGAGGACGGCAGAAATTTTGTCTGCTCGCCGCCGATGAAAGGCGAGGAAAGCAAACAGGCGCTGTGGGCAGCTATCAAGCGTGGCGACATTGCCACAATAGCCACCGATCACTGCCCCTTCCAGTCCTTTGAAAAGGATTGGGGCAAGGATGATTTTTCAAAAATCCCCAACGGCTGTGCGGGAATTGAAAATATGTACCCATATATGCTCTCCGCCGCAAACAAGGGCGTGATCAGCTATCAGAAGGCGGTCGAGCTTTGCGCGGCAAATCCCGCTAAGATATTCGGCTGTAAGGATAAAGGCTCGCTTACCGTAGGAAAGGACGCGGACATTGTTATCTACGACCCGAATACCGAATTTACAATTACCAACGATAAAATGCACTCCGACTGCGACCATACAATCTGGGAGGGCATAAAGCTTAAGGGCTACCCCGAAAAGACCTTTTCAAGAGGAAAGCTTGTCTTCGACAAGGGTGAGTTTAAAGGCGAAAAAGGCTGGGGCAAATTTGTAAAATGCGCTCTTAAATAAAATCGATTGTGCTTAGGCATGACGGGTTCGACTCACGTCACCCTACGGCTTAAAAGAGGTGAAGAAAATGATTAATATTAAGGAAGAGGCTTCGAGGTGTCTGCTATGTGCGGATGGTGCCTGCACGAAAGCCTGCAAAAACGGCTTTGACCCCGCAAGGGCAGTGCGCTCAGTCTACTTTGAAAATGCCGAAAACGCGCCCCTGTTTGTTGATCCTTCCGTTTGCGCGGAATGCTTCGGCGAGTGCGAGCACGCCTGCGTGCATTACGACCGACCTATAAGGATAAGGGAGCTTGTAAAGCGGCTTCCGCCGAAAGACGAACCGAAAAAGACCGATTTATCGATTGATTTTTTGGGCGTTCATTTTGAAAACCCGTTTATTCTCTCTTCTTCGATAGTCGCGGGTAGCTATGATATGTGTGCCGCCGCCTTTAAGGCAGGCTGGGCGGGAGCAGCGTTTAAAACGATCGGCTTTTTAAAGCCGAAAGAGGTCTCGCCCCGCTTTGATGCAATCAGTAAGGAAAGCGCGCCGTTTATCGGATTCCGAAACCTGGAGCAGATTTCCGACCGCGATTTAAGCCGCAACCTTGACGATTTGAGAAGACTGAAAGCGGATTTCCCGACAAAGATAATCGTCGCCTCGATAATGGGACGGGATGAGAAGGAGTGGACACGCCTTGCCAAGCTTGTTACCGAGGCTCGGGCAGACATTGTCGAATGTAATTTCAGCTGCCCGCAGATGTGCGGAAAGGGCTTGGGCTCGGACGTGGGGGAAGACCCCGACTTAGTCGCGCGCTATACCGCAGCGGTACGAAAAGGAACAAATCTTCCGATACTTGCAAAGATGACCCCCAATCTCGGCAAAATGGAAATCCCCGCGATAGCCGCGATACGGGCGGGCGCGGACGGTATAGCCGCCATTAACACGATAAAAAGCATAACGGGGCTGTCCCGCGACTGCAAAACCCCGCGGCTTGATGTTGACGGAAAAAGCGCAGTTTCGGGCTATTCGGGCAAGGCGGTAAAGCCGATCGCGCTCAGATTTATAAGCGATATGAAGCACAACCCCGAACTTAAAAACATTCCGATAAGCGGAATGGGCGGTATTGAAAGCTGGCACGACGCGGCGGAGTTTATAGCGCTCGGATGCGCAAATGTACAGGTTACCACAGCGGTAATGCAGTACGGCTACCGAATAATCGACGATCTTACCGACGGACTTTCACGCTTCTTGGGTGAGAACGGCTATGAAAGGCTTTCGGACTTTGTCGGCACGGCGAGCGAGGAATTTGTCAC
>JAEDNG010000167.1 GCA_016302625.1 Clostridiaceae bacterium | reverse complement strand
TGCTCATACTGCTTAACAGTCAGCCGCTTGAAATCGACTGTTTCGGGTTTGTTCCCGAATCAGCGGAAGGAATAAAGGAAAGTGTATCCGTTTTGGAAGACTGCTTTTTTGAAATGAAGAAATTTATTTATTCCTTTGTAAATGAGTATAATTCAATTTCAAGCTCAGGTGAGGGAAAAAGCATTACGGTTTGGGTCGGTACCGGACGCGATCAGGCACAGGTGCTTGATAACTTGATAAGCGATACCTTTACTCCCGTTTATAATACCCAGATACAGCTGAGCATGGTTGAAACAAAGGACGTCCTTTTACAGGCTACTCTTGCGGGAAAGGGACCTGATATCGCACTTATGGTGGAACAGTCCCAGCCGGTCAATTTGGCAATGCGCGGCGCGTTGATGGATCTGAGCGAGTATGTGGATTCGGAAGAGCTGCAGAAAATATTTCATGAATCTGCGTTAAAGCCTTTTTATTATCAGGGTGGCTTGTACGGTTTGCCTGAGACTGAAAGCTTTAATATGCTCTTTTACAGAACCGATATTTTTGAAGAGCTCGGTCTTGAGCCGCCGCAAACCTGGGAGGAATTTTACCATGCGATGGAGGTTATCCAAAAGGCTAACCTTCAGGTGGGAATCAATGAGGTCGATTCATCAAACGCCGGTGTTTCGGCAAGCATTTCCGTATTTGACGCGTTTCTTTTTCAGAACGGCGGCACCTACTATGACGATGATTTGAAAAAAGCCTGTTTCGATACGGCTGAGGCTTACGATGCGTTTGATCAATGGGTTGCTCTTTACAGGGATTATAAGCTGTCTAAGAGCATAGAGTTTTATAATCGTTTCAGAAGCGGCGAAATGCCGATGGGCATAACTTCAATGACAATTTATAATCAACTGATGGCAGCAGCGCCCGAAATCAGAGGACTTTGGTCAATGTCGACTATACCGGGTAAGCCCGGGGAGGAAGGCGCTATAAACAGAGCTGAGTCAAGCGCCGTCAGCGGTTGTATGGTTTTAAATTCGGCAGTAAAAAAGGGACTCGGTAAAGAAGCGGCTGAATTTTTGATGTGGTGGGTTTCTGATGACACACAGCTGCAATACGGTAGGGAGCTTGAAGCTACTATGGGCATCGGCGCCAGATATTATCCCGCCAATCTTCAGGCATTCAGACAAATGGGCTGGTCAAAATCTGAAGCGGCGGTAATCGAAGAACAGTGGAATCAGATTATCAATGTCAACCAGATTCCGGGTAATTATATTGTCACACGAAATCTGACAAACGCTTTGCGCGCTTGCTATGATGTCGATAAAGGCGGTTATCAGACAAGACGCCAGCTGACCCTTTATAATAAGGTTATTAATGACGAGATTACCCGTAAGCGTAAGGAATTTAATTTAGATTGATGAGAGAGGGGAAAGTATGGAAAAAAATGTAACTGACAAAAGCTCAGGAAAACGCAAAAGAATAGGCAGCTATGCTCCGTATTATATCCTTCTTGCTCCGTTTCTGATTGCTTTTATCACCTTAACTGTAATACCTATCCTCGGCTCTATCTTTTTAAGCTTTACCGATTTTAATATGGTACAGCTGCCAAAGTGGACGGGAATCGAAAACTATTTAAGGCTGTTTTTTCAGGACGATATTTTTAAAATAGATATAAAAAACACTCTGCTTATCGCTATTGTCACAGGTCCCACGGGCTATATTTTAAGCTTTGTTATCGCCTGGTTCATAAATGAATTCGGGCAAAAGACAAGAACCTTTCTGACCTTTATTATGTATGCGCCCGCTCTGTGCGGAAATGCTTTTTTCCTTTGGACCTTCATATTTTCGGCGGACAGCGGCGGCTTACTGAATACAGTGCTGACCAATCTCGGTCTCATCGATTCTCCGATTGCATGGCTTTCAGACACAAAATATAATATGACGGTTGTTATGATTGTTACAATATGGAACAGCTTCGGCGTCGGCTTTCTTTCGTTCCGCGCGGGTCTGCAGTCGCTTGACAGTACATATTTTGAAGCGGCTGCGGTTGACGGTCTTCACAATCGCTGGCAGGAGCTGTACTATGTAACCTTTCCGCAAATGGGACCTCAGCTTTTATTCGGAGCAGTCAATGCTATCGCTGGCGCGTTCGGAGTAGGAGCGATAAATAAGACACTTACAGGCTATCCCAGTACGAATTATTCAACCGATACTATTGTTTTACATATGCAGGATCACGGTAATATCCGCTTTGAAATGGGCTATGCTTCAACAATTGCGGTCGTGTTGTTTCTTATGATGATTATAACAAATTATATTGTAAAAAAGGCTTTAAAAAGATTTACAGCTTAGAATTTGAGGTGAACGGCTTGGTGTCAGCAGGTATTGTGCGGAAGCTCAGATATAAATTGAGAGAAAATAAAAAGCCTATGCTTTCGCGCACAAAAGCGGGAAATGTCGGAATTTTCATCTTTTTACTTTGTATCGGTACTTTTATGATTCTTCCGGTTTTTTATTCCGTTATACAGGCTTTTAAGCCGATTGAGGAATATTATGCGTTTCCGCCGCGCTTCTTTGTAAAAAATCCTACATTGGAAAACTTTAAAATGGTTTTTGAACTGGCAGGTAATTTATGGGTTCCTTTTTCCAGATATCTCTTTAACAGCGTTTTAGTCTCTGTCGGAGGAACGGTTGTTTATGCCTTTGTCGCTTCTATGGCGGCTTATCCTTTAGCAAAGGCAAGAT
>JAEDNG010000166.1 GCA_016302625.1 Clostridiaceae bacterium | reverse complement strand
TGATTTAGCAATTTAAGAAAGATAACGGACGGACGAAAACGCCCGTCCGCCGTCTGACATCTAAAATCTAATATCTAACATCTAAATCAATATCCCCCGTCGCAGGGGTGTTTAACAGCTTTCCGTCCCTTGAGAAGCGGGAGCCGTGGCAGGGACAATCCCATGTCCGCTCATTTTCGTTCCATTTAAGGGCGCACCCTAAGTGCGGACAGCGCTTTACGGTAGGGCTCAAAAGCCCGCCTGCCGCGCTTACAGCGTTTAGGACAAGCTGTTTTCTTAAAATATGCCTTGAGGGTGAAAAAACCTCGGCAAATTCGTTTATCTTGCCTTTTATCATATCGGTCAGTATTTCCGCCGCAACCATGGAGGAGGTCATACCCCACTTATTAAAGCCTGTCGCAACATATAAATCGGGCGTGTTCGCCGAGTAATTGCCGATATACGGCATACCGTCGAGCGTTATACAGTCCTGCGCCGCCCAGTTATACTTCTCAACTGCATCCGTGTAATACTTTTTCGCAAAGGAACGTATCTGCTCCCATCCTCCGCTTTTTTTGCCCGTGCGCTTGCTCTCTCCCCCGATTATAAGAAATTTCCCCGCGCTTCTGAAGGAAAAACCGTCCTCAGCTTCGTCGCGGTACATACCGTCAAGCGGCTTTGCCTCCAAAAACGCCGACACATATGAGCGCTTTTGATACATTTTAAGAAAATAACTTCCGTGCTTGTTTATTATCGGAAAATGAGTAGCGACTATAATTTTCTGCGCCTTTATTCTGCCGCCGTCGCACACCGCCGTAAGCCCTTTAAGCTCCTTTACGGCGGTGTGTTCGTATATTTTAAGCTCCTTTGATATTTCGCTTAAAAATTTAAGCGGATTAAACTGCGCTTGTCCTGAAAGCTTCACCGCACCCGCAATCCGGAACGGCAACTCGGTCTTTTCGCAAAACTCCGCATTACAGCCTATTTTATTAAGCGCGGTAACCTCTTTTTCGATTTTTCGGCGGTTGTTGCGCGAATATATATAAGAATCAGTCTCCTTAAAATCGCAGTCGATATTCTTACTAAGCGCTTTGTATTCATTAAGCGCCTTTTCGTTTGCCTTTAAATAAAGAGCCGCTTTTTCAGTTCCGAATTCGTTTATCAGCTTGTCGAAAACCGCACCGTGCTGAACCGTAATTTTAGCTGTCGTTCCCGATGTTACTCCGCGGCAAATTCTGTCCGCCTCGGCTATAACGCAGTCTACTCCCGCACTTTTTAATTTATATCCGCAAAGTATTCCCGCTATTCCTCCGCCTATTATAAGCACGTCGGTTTTAATATCCCCGTGAAGCCTCGGAAATTCCGGCAGTTGAGCTGTATTTTCCCATAATGACAGCATAAAATATCGCCTCCGCGGTTATTATTCCCCGCTTTTCAGCCGTTTTGTCAAACTATCAAGATTTTTTACCGTTTTTTCGCTTAAAAAATGCTCGATTTTCTCCGCCTCCTCAAGCTCGTTTTCGCTTTTATTGAGCGCGCAAAGAAAGCTGTGGATAACGTTATGGCGGTACAAAAGGTATTTGCCCGCCGATATTCCCCTTTCGGTCACGGTTATCATGCCGTATTTCTCCGCCCGCACAAAACCCTCGCGGTCAAGCTGTTTTAACATTTTCGAGACCGACGGAGGCTTAACGTGCAGACGTTCCGACAGCTCCGCAACCCGTATTTTATCTCCCTTTTCAAAGATTCGGCACATCATTTCAAGATAATCCTCCATTGCGCTTGTAAGTATATCATGTCCGTTCTGCTGATAGCCTTTCATGGTGTAAAATTCGTCGTTCATCGTTAACAAACCCCGCCTTAAACGAATAGCATGTAAATAGAAAGTTTCCTTATTCTAACATTATTCCGAAACAACCTTTACTATGCCAAGGAGGAACAATTATGGGTCTTACCAAAAGCTCGGTCGGAATCGGGGCGGTCGATTCGGGACTTGAGATAAAAAAGCAAGCTCCCGACGACAGGGTAATAGCGCTCGCGGGCAATCCAAATGTCGGGAAAAGCACAGTTTTCAACGCCCTTACGGGACTTAATCAGCATACCGGCAACTGGCCGGGCAAAACCGTTTCAAATGCGCAGGGGTACTGCAAAAGCGATAAACACTCTTACGTTTTGGTTGATATCCCCGGCACCTATTCGCTTATGGCGCACTCTGCGGAAGAGGAGGTCGCACGGAATTTTATATGCTTCGGCGACCCTGACGCCGTCGCGGTCGTCTGCGACGCGACATGCCTTGAACGCAACATGAATTTAGTCCTGCAAACAATGGAAATTTCGAAAAAAGTAATCGTATGCGTAAATCTTATGGACGAGGCAAAGCGAAAGAAAATAAAAATTGATTTAAATTTGCTGTCTGAGCGGCTGGGTGTTCCGTTCATCGGCATTACCGCGCGAAAAAAGAAAACCTTGGGTTCGCTTTTAAAAACTCTCGATAAAATCACCGACATCAAAACAGAAACCCGGCCGTTTAAAGTGACCTATTCAAAAGAAATAGAAAAAGCCGTTTCAATTATTGAGCCCGAAATAAAACGCAAAGCCGGCGGTCGGCTAAACAGCAGGTGGCTGTCTCTTAAGCTTCTCGACCTTGATTCCTCGCTCGCGAATGAAATAAGCGCCTATTTCGGGGAGGATTTTCTCAATAGTCCCTCGCTTTTCGCCGCCGTTGAACAGGCTCGCGATGAGCTTGAAAAAGCGGGTATTGATAATGACA
>JAEDNG010000012.1 GCA_016302625.1 Clostridiaceae bacterium | reverse complement strand
GGTTTCAAAGCTCGGCAACGTGCTTACAGGCGATACCCTTTCTGCCTCCGGAAAAATAAAAGCCGCTCCGATAGCTTTCCCCGCTCCGAGTATTTCGGTTGCGATATATCCAAAGGCAAAGGGAGACGAGGAAAAAATCACCTCGGCTTTAAGCCGCCTTGCCGAAGAAGATCCGACCGTTTCGGTCTGCACAGACAATGAAACTCACGAACAGATTCTGTCGGCTTTGGGTGAACAGCATATCGACGTTATCGTATCAAGACTTAAATCAAAATTCGGTGCGGAGGTCGAGCTTAAAACACCTAAAATCGCTTACCGTGAGACCATAAGAAAGCCGGTTAAGGTTCAAGGAAGGCACAAAAAGCAATCGGGCGGTCACGGTCAGTTCGGCGACGTATGGATTGAGTTTGAACCGTGCGATTCCGAAGAGCTTGTATTTGAGGAACGGGTTTTCGGCGGAGCTGTTCCGAAAAACTTTTTCCCTGCTGTTGAAAAGGGACTTCGCGAATGTACGGCTAAAGGCGTGCTTGCCGGCTATCCTATGGTAGGAATAAAAGCAACGCTTGTTGACGGTTCTTATCATCCGGTGGATTCATCCGAAATGTCCTTCAAGATGGCGGCTTCAATAGCCTTCAGAGACGGTATTCCGCAGGCAAATCCCGTATTGCTTGAGCCTATCGGCACTTTAAAGGTACTTGTCCCCGACGAAATGCTCGGAGATGTAATCGGCGACATTAACAAACGCCGCGGCAGAATTATCGGTATGAATCCTGCGGAAAACAAAATGCAGGAAGTTATAGCCGAGGTTCCCATTGCGGAAATGTCTGACTTTTCGACCGCAATGCGCTCGATCACTCAGGGCACCGCGACATTTACTTTGACTCCGGAGCGTTATGAGGAGGTTCCGTCTGCTCTTGCACAAAAAATAATTGACGCGGCAAAACAGTAACATTAATTATAAATCCGGCAAAACTCATGTTCTGCCGGATTTAATAACATTCGTAAATTGACATTAAACATATAAAATGTTAATATATATCTATAATCGGTTTAATTATTTTCTTATAGGAGAAAAGACATGTCCACTATATTTTCAAAGCGCATTATTTGTTTTATCAGTATTTTAACACTCTTATTCGGGATGCTTTGTATTCCGGCCCATGCGGACGATTATCCGGACGGTCATATTATAATAGATACTGTCTCTGCCGTAACAGGCGACTCGGTTATTGTAAAAATCAACATTGAAAATAACCCCGGAATAATGGCAATGACGATTTCCATTACATATGACAGCAACGCTCTTACTTATGAAGGATTTTACAGAGGATACTTAAGGGATTATACCGTTGCCGACCATCCGGATAAAAATCTGATAAGATTTGTAAACTGCGAAACCGGCAACCGACGCAATAACGATACCATTGTCAGCTTGAAATTCAAAGTTAAAGATAACGCGGAATTTGGTTTTTACCCGATTTCTATTGATTATAAATCGGGCGATTTCTGCAATTACTGGCTAAAAAAGCTTATGCCGGAAATCACCTCCGGAGGGGTTGATGTCGCGTTCAACGGTAATAATTGTTCACATAAAAAATACAGTGACTGGGAAACCGCCGCAAAACCCTCCTGCACTCAGCCGGGCGCCGAACAGCGCACCTGCGAAAAGTGCGGACATGTCGATATAAGAGAAACTCCTGCCGTCGGACACGATTATGAAGATTTCTGGACGGTTGATACGCCCGCCACGGCGGATTCCTCAGGCACCATGTCACGGCATTGCAAAAACTGTGATGCATATACGGATTTACTCACTTTTTCTTTGGAACAAAGCGAAGAAAATAATCTTTCCAACAATTCGGGTTCGGTTATAGAGCAATCGGATTTCACCGATAAGCTCGTAAAGGAACAGCTGCCGGAAAAGACCGAAGAGAAAAATACCGATAACAATCAATCAGAAATCACGTCAAATTCCGAAAATACTGCGGAGCAAATTATTAATAATATAATAGAAAAGGATGACGGACCGATAGCAAAGATATTAGCCGCCATACCAAATGTGCGAAAACTCGGAACGGTAATTATTACTGCAATTATTATTCTTTTACGACTGATTTTAATATAAAGCTTAAAGCAGTACCCCTAAAATGTTTTCCATTTTAGGGGTACTGCTTATTACTTTCGCCTTGAACAACCGTTGCAGCTTTTGCAGCAGCCGCAGCAACTCTTACCGTTTTTGCGACCTTTTATAAGGTATATCACCGCCGCGGCAATACATACGGCGATAATCGAGATAAGTATGTAATCAATAGTATTCATTTTTCACCTAAAACAAAAGCCCGATGTTATAAACCGCAAAGGCGCAAATCCATGCGATAACGCACTGGGTTACGATTACGCCGGCGGTTTGAAGTCTTGAACCCAATTCAGCTTTAAATGTCGCGATGGCGGCGACGCAGGGGGTATAAAGTAAAGTGAATATAAGAAAGCTTGCGGCGGAAAGCGGAGTAAACATTGAAGAAAGCGCCGAGCCGAGGTTTTCAATTCCCGTGCCTGTTAGCACGCTCATGGTGCTAACGACCGCCTCCTTAGCGGAAAGTCCCGCGATAAGCGATGTACTTATTCTCCAGTCGTTAAGGCCCAGCGGAGCGAATACGGGGGAGATAAACCGTCCTACCGAGGCTAACAGACTTTTACTCGAATCGGTTACAAAATTAATTCTTGAATCAAAGGCGCCTAAGAACCAGATTATAACCGTCGCGATGAAAATTACGGTAAACGCCTTTTGCAAAAAGTCCTTTGCCTTGTCCCACATAAGCAGCAGTACGCTTTTTGCCGAGGGCAGGCGGTAATTCGGAAGCTCCATAACAAAGGGAACCGGATTGCCCTTAAAGGTTGTTTTGTTAAGTACCAGTGCGGTTATTATGCCGGTTATCATTCCGAATATGTAAAGACCGGACATGACAAGCGCCGAATATTTCGGGAAAAACGCCGCGCTGAACACCGCGTAAATCGGGATTTTTGCCGAGCAGGAGACAAAGGGAGTGAGCAATATAGTCATTTTCCTGTCACGCTCGGAGGAAAGGGTTCTCGCCGCCATAATTGCGGGAACGGAACAGCCGAAGCCGATTATCATAGGTACAAAGCTTCTGCCCGAAAGGCCGATTTTACGCAGCAGCTTATCCATGACAAAGGCGACGCGCGCCATGTAGCCCGTGTCCTCCAAAATTGAAAGGAAGAAGAACAGCACCACAATTATCGGCAGGAAAGAAAGCACACTGCCGATACCGGCGAAAATACCGTCGATTATAAGGCTGTGCACAACCTTGTTTATGCCGTAGCTTGTAAGGGCGGCGTCGGTCACGGCGGTCAGCTTGTCAATTCCAAAGGACAAAAGCTCTGAAAGGAAATTGCCGATAACCCCGAAGGTCAGCCAGAATATAAGCAGCATTATTACAAGGAAAAGCGGAATAGCGAGATATTTATTTGTCAGCACATTGTCAATTTTAACGCTTCTGCGGTGCTCGCGGCTTTCCCTACATTTTACGACCGCCCGATTGCAGACGTTTTCAATAAAGGTGTAGCGCATATCGGCCAGCGCCGCGTTTGCGTCAAGCTTTCTTTCGGTCTCCATTTCCTTAACACTGTGCTCGATGGTCTCAAGCTCGTTCTGATCAAGCTCCAGCTTTTCAGCAAAGGAGCTGTCGCCCTCAATAAGCTTTGTGGCGGCAAAGCGGGGAGAAATGCCGCATAGATCCGCGTGGTCTTCAATAAGGTGCGACACCGCATGTATACAGCGGTGAACAGGTCCCGGCGAGCAGAAGTCCTGCACTTTTGGGCGGGTTTTCGATTTCGCGGTGGCAATCACCGTTTTTACAAGCTCGCTTATGCCCTCGTGCTTTGCGGCGGAAATCGGTATAACCGGAACGCCGATAAGTTCCGACATAAGCGGAATATTGACCGTGCCGCCGTTGCCGCGCACCTCGTCCATCATGTTAAGCGCTAATACCATGGGTATGCCGAGCTCCAAAAGCTGGAGTGTCAGGTAAAGGTTGCGTTCTATGTTGGTGGCGTCAAGTATGTTTATAATACCGTCCGGCTTTTCGTTTAACACGAAATCGCGGGTTACAATTTCCTCGGTCGAGTAGGGGCGGATTGAATAAATACCCGGCAAATCTACAACCGAGCAGTCCTTAGCTCCCGTTATCTCGCCCATTTTCTGATCCACCGTAACGCCGGGGAAGTTTCCGACATGCTGATTAGCGCCGGTCAAAGCGTTAAAAAGGGTGGTTTTACCGCAGTTCTGATTGCCTACAAGCGCGAAAATCATTGTGCCGCACTCTCCGTTTCAACGTCTATTTCTTTAGCGTGCTCGCGGCGGATTGTAAGCTCATAGCCGCGAAGCGTAATTTCGATCGGATCCCCTAAGGGAGCGATTTTTATTACCTTGACTTTAGTGCCCGGAATAAGCCCCATATCAAGCAGCCGCAGTCTTAGCGCGCCCTCTCCGTTTACGGCGGTTATTACCGCTTCGCTTCCTACTTCCATATCGTTTAACGTCATATGTATCTTCCTTTTGCCGAGAAATATATTAATTGCCCGTAAAATCGTTATCAAAGGTTATAACGCAGCAATAGGTGGAATTTACCGCTTTTGCGGCTTCCGCTATGCGGCAGTTAAGCTCTTCATGAGACATTTTAACCTCCGACGGAACGACCACGTCGAAAATCAGATTTGTGCGTGTCTCACCCGCGGGCGTCATGCGAAAGTCGTGCAGAGTCATTTTTCCGTCAATATCCTTAATAACCTTTTCAAGCTGTTTTCGGGCATTTGCTACCGTTTCATTGTTGACGTCAATAGGGTCCATGTGAATAACCAAGGATATGTTGAGCTTTTCATTAACAAGCTTTTCGCACATATCTATCTGTTCGTGGCATTTTACTATGTCTATATTCTGCGGCACCTCAACGTGAACCGAGGCGAACTGTCTGCCCGGTCCGTAATTATGTATTATAAGATCGTGTATTCCGACAAATCCGTCAAAAGACATTACAGTGTGCTCAATCTCGCTTATAAGCTTTTTATCGGGCGGCGAGCCTAAAATCTGATCGAGCGTGTCCTTTGCCGCGCCGAAGCCCGAATAAAGAATAAATACCGACACCAGTACGCCCATTACCGCGTCAAGATTAAACGGGAGATTTACAAGCATTGAAATTCCGACCGAAAGCAAAATTACCGCTGTTGCGACCATATCGTTAAGCGAATCCTGCGCGGTGGCGGCAAGCGCTCCCGAATCAATCTTTTTGCCGAGCTTGCGGTTAAATAGGAACATCCAAAGCTTAACTAAAATGGATATACACAAAATTACAAGCGCGAATACTGAATATTCAGGTGCCGCGTCACCCTTTATAAGTGCGCTTAAGGAGGATTTGAAAAGCTCCGCGCCGACTAAGAGAATAAGCATCGCGACTATGAAGGCGGACATGTATTCCATTCTTCCGTGACCGAAGGGATGGTCGCTGTCGGCGGGTTTTCCCGCCATTTTAAAGCCTATCATGGTAATGACCGACGAGCCCATATCTGAAAGGTTGTTAAGACCGTCAGCTACAATCGAGATACTGGCGGTAATTAAACCGACGGTGATTTTAAGAATACATAAAAGCAGGTTGCATACTATTCCGACCGCGCCGCCTAACGTGCCGTAGCTTTTGCGGACGGCGGTGTCGTTTATATCATCGCTGTTTTTGATAAAAAGCTTTATCAGTAATTCTGACATTAAAGCTTCGCCCCTTTAGCGCCCTTTGCCCCGAAAGAAACGCCGGATAAAATATTTGTATCTATTGTAAAGGTAAGATTTTCGCGGTTTCGCTGTCTCTTAAAGGCGGTTTCAACTAATTTGTCTATCATGTCGGTGTATTTAAGCCCTGTCGGCTCCCAGAGATAAAATGCAAGAGAGCCGGGGATAGTATTGATTTCGTTGGCGTAGACCTTTCCGGTATCCGTATCAAGCAGAAAATCAATTCTTACAACGCCCGACGCACCGACAGCCTTAAATATATCGCAGGCAAGCTTTTTGATTTCCTCAGCCTTTTCTTCGGGAATATCGGCGGGTATTTTTCTGCCTAAAGACGCCATTCCTTTGCTTGCGCCGCCCTTTGAGTTTGACAGATATTTATCCTCATACGAAAGGATTTTGTCATGCATAAACGGCTCCTCGCAAACGCTCGGAATACACTCGTCGGCATCTCCCAGAACAGAACAGTTGATCTCGCGCAGAGCCGATACCGCGTGCTCGGCTAAGATTCTGTCCGCAAAGGAGGCGGCAAGGGTAATAGCGCCGTCAAGCTCTTCAATTGTATTAACTTTTGTTATTCCCACGCTTGAACCTAAATTCACAGGCTTTATAATAAGCGGAAATCCGATTTTTTCGGTAATTTCGTCGGTGATTTTCTCTTTGTCTGTCATGTATTCGCGGGAGCGGAAAACGACGCAGTCAAGCACCGGCAGACCCGCGCTCTTTAAAACGTCCTTAAACACCGCTTTATCCATGCCGACAGCGGCGGAAATAATATCGCACCCGATGTACGGAAGCCCCAAAAACTCAAAATATCCGGCAATCGTGCCGTCCTCGCAGTTGGTGCCGTGTACTATCGGAAAAGCAAGGTCGATTTTTACATCCTTTTTCTTTAAAAATAAGCCCTGATTTTCATACTCCATAAAAACTGCGCCGTTTTTCTTTAAAAAGACGACCGGCTCGGCGGTTTTTAAAAGCTCGGGCAGATTTCTGTAATTTTCTATTTCAAGAAGACCTACGCCCGTATACATCTGACCGTCTTTAGCGACGTAGACCGGAGTTACGTCGTATTTTTCACGGTTAATTGCGCGCATTGCCTGCACCGCGGAAATAATTGATACCTCATGCTCGACCGAGCGGCAGCCGAAAAAGACCGCAATATTTGTTTTCATAAAATCACCTTATTTTTGTGTTTAATTCAGATAATTGTCCGGCAGATCGTTTTCAAGCAAAACGGCGGTATTACCGTCGGCAAAGGAGGAATAAATCTCCATAGCCTCCTTAAAGCTTGAAACGGTATAAAGGTTATCGGGGTTAAAGCCGACCGATTCCGCTCCCTCTCTAAGCGGTTTCGAGCGGTTAATACCGACGAGTATAATTATATCACATAATTTCGCCGCTTCAACCCCTAAAGCGAAATTACATTCGTATTCGCGAGCGCCAAGCTCAATAAGTCCCGGCGTCACAATAACCTTTTTCATTCCCTCAAAGGAGGAAAGCACCCTGACCGCCTCAAGACAGCCCTCGGGGTTTGCGTTATACGCATCGTTGATAAGGGTAGAACCGTTAATATAAGGTTTTAGCTCGAGCCGGTGTTCGGTCGGTTTTAGTGACGATACGGCAAATCTAATGCTTTCGGGCGTCACTCCAAGCTTAAAGGAAAGCGCCGCCGCGCCGATAATATCAATAACGCTGTGAAGTCCCAAAAGCTTTGAAGCAAGCTTTATTTCGGTATTTTCAAAATTCGCCGTAAATTCCGAGCCGTTTCTGCCGTAGGAAATATCCTCCGCTCCGAACGAAAAACCGTCTGAGGTGCCGTAAATATTGTAAAGTGACTTATCAATCCGGGAAATAAGCTCCGCGCTGTCGCCGTTTACAAAGACTTCTCCGCCGTTTTTTAAGACCTCGTCAGCTAATTCAAACTTTGTTTTAAAGACATTGTCCACGGTCTTAAAGGTTTCAAGATGCTGTGCGCCGACCGAGGTAATAATTCCGTATTTCGGGTGAACAATATCGCAGATTTCCTTTATGTCCCCGATATTTTTAGCCCCCATTTCACAGATGAAAATCCGGGTCTGCGGCTGTAAGTCCTCTCTTATTGTTCGCACGACCCCCATCGGCGTGTTAAAGCTGTGCGGAGTGGCGACGACATTGTATTTTTCGCTTAAAATACGCTTTAGAATAAATTTTGTCGTTGTTTTGCCGTAGCTTCCCGTAATTCCTATTACAATTAAATCCTTGTGTTCTTTTAAAATGCGTTTTGCGTCGTTTATATACCAATTTGTAACCGCCTTATCGACAGGAGCGGTGACAAAGCGGCAAAGAAGCGACGTCAGCGGAGAAACAAAGGCGAGCATAAGGGTAAGGCAGGCGAAAATCTCTCCCGTAACGTTTTTCGGCATAAACGCGTATATACATATAAATAATAAGAACAGTATGACCGCCGCGCCGAAAAAGCGTTTTATTCGGCCTGTGAAAACAAGCTTTTTAATTGACTTTTTCTGCGTTCTGACACAAAGGAAAACGCGGACGGCGAGAACGGCAATCAGAAAAATAAGCTGCGCTATGTAAAGCTTTCTGCTCATTAAAAGCGAGGAAAGGCAGAATGCGATACATTCTATGCAAAGCTCTACTGAATAACCGTCCTTTACCCACGAAAAATAGCGGGAGGGGAAATATGAGTTTTGCTGGAGCATCTGAAACTGCCTGACAAGGGCAAAGCAACAGGACACAGCCGCGGTAATAAGGGAGAAAAGCAAAATTATGTTCAAGAAAAACACATCCGTTTCTTTATTTTATAAAGCTTTGTAAAATCGCCGCCGCCTGATACGGCTGTTCGCAAAATGAGTAATGCCCCGCACCCTTAATAACGCAAAGTCCCGAATCGGGGATAAGGCTTTTTATAATCTCGGCATCGGTCAGCGGGGTGGCGGTATCCTTTTCGCCCCAGATAAGCAATGTCGGGCAGGTAATATTGCTTATTATGTCCCGCAAATCGGTATTTACAAGCGAAACCATTGTTTTGCGCAGCACCTCGGGAGCGGCATTGTAATCAGCAGAGCCGTAGTGCTTTCGAGCCTTGTTGAGCAAACCCTCGGAATGATTTTTAATAACAGGCAGGGTCAGCACCTTTTTTATCGCCTTAAAGCTTTTGGCTCTGAATTTCTGCTTAACGCTTTTTTTAGGGATAAGTCCGGCGGAATCAAGCAAAACTATTTTAGGAGGGCTTACCTGCTTTGAAGCCGCCATTTTAAGTATTACCCTGCCGCCGTGGGAATGACCTATCATAATCGGATTGTTAAGATTTACCGCTTTCATAAATTTAATAACAAAATCGCAGTAATCATCAAGCGTCCACGGTTCTTTCATGGTATCCGATTTTCCGCAGCCGGGGAAATTCACCGCCACAAGTCGGCAACGGTCGCGAAGCGCTGAAATAATACCTTTGTAAACATCAAAGGAGGAACCCCAGCCGTGAAGCAAAAGCACCGGAATACCCGAACCCTCCTCGGTATATTCTATGTTAAGTCCGTCAATTATAATATTCATAATCTCACCGTACACACATAATATTCCATAATACATTATTATACCAAATAACAGCTTAAAAAAGAAGTGTTTTTTTAAATTTAGCTGTTTTTAGGCAAATCAAGGCGTTTGACCGAATGTTTTGACCCGAATTTACAAATATTTCATTTACTTTTTGCCTCAAAGCGAGTAAAATAGTATCATACTTTCAAACGGAGGTGCAGAACTTGGCAAGAAAGATGGCGGACGAGATTTTGGACGCCGAAAAAAAAGCGGAGCAGATTATCTGCGACGCGGAGAAAAAGGCGAATGAAATCATTGCCGACGCAAACAAAAAAGCCGCTGACGAAGCCCGTAAAATAATACTTAATGCCGAGGAAAAGGCAAAAGCTATTACCGACGGCGCAAAGACCGAGGCGGAGGGAAAACGGCGGCTGGCGAAAACTCAGGCGGAGGAAAAGAAAAACGAGCTTGTAAGCAGCAGCGAAAAAAATCTTGAAAGGACGGTTGCCGCCGCGGCGGAAATCATAGTTTCCTAAAGAATTTATTATTAAAGTAAAAAAGTGTGGTGATATATTTGGCTAAGCTTAAATGCAGGCTTGTGAGTATTTACGCTCCGAAAGCAGAGAGCAAGGCGCTTATGAAAAAGCTGCAGGAAATGTCGGTTATCGATATTGATACTGCCTCTCAGGACGAGGAAACCGCCGTTCTGCCCGACGGTTATTATCATACCGACACAAAGGACAGGGCAAACGCTTACGAGCGCAACGCAGAAACCGCCGAGGACGCGCTTAAAATACTTAATGCAAGATACCCCGAAAAAAAGGGACTTGCGGGACTTTTCGGCGGAGCGCGGTATCTGACACCCGACGAGTTTTATCTTAAACGCCCGCAGATTGAGGACGCGCTGTCCCTTGCTAACGAGGTTATCGAGAAGGACAGGCTGATTGCCGAGCAAAAGGCTGAAATTGTAAGGCTTAACACGTCAAAGGAGCAGATGCTTCCTTGGGCTTCGCTTGACCTTCCGCTTTCATTTTCGGGCACGGCAAAGACAAGGGCGTTTATCGGCACGGTTGCGGGAATTTACACGCTTGACAGCCTTTGCGAAAAAATAGCCGAAGCCGACCCGGAGCTGTCGCTGTATACAGAGATAGTGAACACCGGTAAGGACGTGACCTATATTTTCGCCTGCTGTCCTAAAGACCAGACCGAAAGGGCGGAGGCGGCGTTAAGACAGCTTGCCTTTGCAAGACCGGTGCAGATAACCTCAAAGCTGCCCCGCGATAAAATAGCCTCAAAAGAGGAAAGAGCCGCCAAATGTAAGGAAAAAATCGATGAATGTTTAAGCAGGATAAAGGAAATTTCCGAAAAAAGGCATGACATTGAAAATCTTGCGGATTATTGCAGATCAAGGGCGGAGCGTTACCGCGCGGTCGGCGAAATAGGCGAGACCGAGCACACGGTGCTGATAAAGGGCTATATCGCCGAGCGGGATATGCCTTATCTTGAAAAAACGCTTAACAAGGACTTTACGGTGGTTATCGAGTCCGAGGAGGCAAACGAGGAATTAGCTCCGGTGGTACTTAAGAACAACGCGTTCGCGCGTCCGGCTGAGACCCTTGTTAAAATGTATTCGCTCCCCGGTTCTCACGATATCGACCCGACGCCTGTTACGGGATTTTTCTATTACCTGTTTTTCGGCATGATGTTTTCGGACGCGGGCTACGGTCTTTTAATGATTATAGCGACGACCCTTGTGCTTAAAAAACTTAAGCCCTCGCCGTCAATGCGGCAGAATATGAGGCTTTTCCAATATTGCGGTATTTCCACCTTCCTGTGGGGACTTGTATACGGAAGCTTTTTCGGCGACAGTATCGCGGTAATAAGCGAAAGGTTTTTCGGTCACAGGGTGGCGCTTCCCGCGCTTATTGACCCGATGAACGGCGACGCGGTAATGATGCTTGTTTTAAGCATAGCGCTCGGCTTTGTCGAGATAATTGCAGGTCTATGCGCTAAATTCGCAACCTGCATGAAAAACGGGGATAAGGCAGGCGCCTTCTTCGACGCCGGACTATGGATAACTACCCTTTTAGGGATAGCGATAATGGCGTTAGGCTTTGTCGCGGTGCCGGTGCTTAAAAACGTAGGTATAGTTATGACGCTGGTGTCCGCAGTCGGTCTTATCCTGACCCAAGGGCGGGACAAGAAAAACCCTATAATGCGGCTTTTCTCAGGTGTAGCTTCGCTTTACGATATTACAAGCTATGTAAGCGACCTGCTTTCATTCTCCCGTCTTATGGCGCTGGGGCTTACGACCTCGGCAATGAGCGCGGTATTTAATATGCTGAGCGCCATGGGAGGCAAAACAATCGGCGGATTTATACTGCTTCTTATAGTATTCCCGCTCGGTCACGCAATAAACTTCGGACTGAATGTTTTGGGCGCGTATGTTCATACATTGAGACTTCAGTACGTCGAGCTGTTCTCGAAATTCTACGAGGGCGGCGGAAGAGAATTTAAGGCTTTCTCGTTTAAATCAAAATATACAGGTTTAAGCACTGAAAATATTAAGGAGGAAAATTAAAATGACTTTAGGTACGGTTTTGGCGCTTTTAGGCGCCGCAGTTGCAACAATTTTCGCAGGTATAGGTTCCGCAAGGGGCGTAGGAATGGCGTGCGAGGTAGGTATGGGAGTACTTGCAGAGGATTCTTCAAAGTTCGGTAAAATGCTTGTTCTCGAATTACTTCCGGGTACACAGGGACTTTACGGATTTATCGTTTCCTTTATAGTGCTTACCAAAATCGGCGTTTTCGGCGGTTCTGCGGATATCGCTACCTGGCAGGGCGGAATGATTTTGGCGGCTTGTCTTCCTATAGCGATAGGCGGTCTTATGTCGGGCATTGCGCAGGGTAAAGCCGCGGTTGCCGGTATCTCCCTTTTTGCAAAGGACGACAGCGCGTTCCCGAAGGCACTTGTTTCTATAACACTGGTTGAAATTTATGCTCTTTTGGCATTCCTGATTTCATTCCTTACCGTTATTTTACTCTAAGGAGAAGCGTTATGACGTCAAGTGAGAAAATACTTGCCGGTATCATAGACGAAGCAAAGGAAAAAGCGGACGAAATAATCGCCGAGGCAGAAAAGAAGGCGGAGGAAATTATCCGCAATGAGACTGCCTCCGCCGATACAAAGGCAAAGGAGATTATTAAAGAAGCCGAAAAAAAGGCGGCTCTTATAAAGTCCGCAGGCGAATCCTCCGCACAGCTTTTAAAGCGCGACGAGGTGCTTTCGTGCAGGCGGGAGCTTATAGATAAGGCTCTTGACAGCGTTATAAAGAGCATAATCGCCTATGACGACGCAAAATATTTTGAATTTTGCTTAAAGCTCATTGAAAAGAGCGCTTTAAAGGCAAAGGGCGAAATATTCATGTCTTCCGGCGATTTGTCGCGCGATATGACCGGCTTTAAGGAAAAGCTTCCCGGCTTTAACCTTACTTTAAGCGATACTCCGGCGGACATAAACGGCGGTTTCATTCTTAAATACAATGATATTCTCATAAACGGAGAGCTTTCGGCGGTTATGCGCGAAAAGCGTGAACAGCTTGTCGATACGGTTAACGGTCTGCTCTTTTGCTAAGAGAAAAACATTTTATTTTAAGAAGGTGAAATTATGCCGGTAAAATCCGTTGGATTTGCAATAGGAAATCTGCGCGCCAGAGAAAACAGACTTTTAAAGCAGAGCGATATGACCCAGCTTTTAAGCGCTAAAAATACCGACGAATTGGCGAATATGCTCCGCGATAAGGGTATAGGCGGCGAAAACACTGCTGCTTCGGACGTGCCTGAGCTTTTAAGGGAGGATACCGAAAAGCTTTGGAGGTATCTTACCGAAAACGCGCCCGATATGGATTATTTCGCGCCGTTTATTTACGAAAACGATTTTCATAACTATAAGGCGGTTTTAAAGGCGGTAATAAGGGGTAGGGATTACGAAAATCTGCTCATTGTTCCCGCAATTACCGAGGTTTCGGTTATAGAGCGCGCGGTTAAGGAAAAGCGTTTTGATTTACTTCCCGAATATATGCAAGAATCTGCCGCAGAGGCTTACGAGGTTTTGGCGCAGACGGGCGACAGTCAGCTTTCCGACTGTATTATCGACGCGGGCTGTATGACCGCAAAGCTTAATAAAGCTAAGGAAATAAAAAACGAAGTCATTTTAAAGCTTGTTACGGTTTCGGTGTTTTACAGTAATATGAAAGCGGCGCTCAGAGCCTCGAAAACGGGAAAATCCCCCTCGTTTATCGAATCGGCGCTTACCGAAACGGGAGTTGTTTCCAAAAAAGCAATGGTAAACGCGGCGGTATCGGGGGAAGAAAAGCTGCTTGAGCTGTTATCCTCTGCCGTATCTGTCGGCGGAGCTGAGGCGGCAGAGGCTTACAAGCGGTCGCCCGGCGAATTTGAAAAATATGCCGACGACAGGCTTATAAACACGGCTAAAAAGTGCAAATACATTACAATGGGCGTCGAGCCGCTTATAGGCTATATGCTGGCAAGACAGGCTGAAATAAAGGATCTGCGAATAATATACAGCGGAGTTAAAACCGATCAGCCGACCGATAGGACAAGGGAAAGGCTGCGTGAGCTTTATGGTTAAAATAGCGGTTTTGGGCGACACCGAAAGCATAAAGGGCTTCGCGGCGGTAGGGCTTGACATTTACCCCTGCGACCGCGACAGCGAAGCGGAGGAAATTTTCAAGAAAACAGTTGCCGCCGGTTACGGAGTTATATATGTAACCGAGCGAATTGTGCCTTATCTGACACGCGAAATCGCGAAGATAAATAAACAGCTTTCGCCCTCGGTGGTTCCGATTCC
>JAEDNG010000165.1 GCA_016302625.1 Clostridiaceae bacterium | reverse complement strand
TTTTTATTTAATCAACACCGAATAAATGCAAAACTCGGAATTGTTCGACAGTTGCCGTGTTCAGCGTTGTTGCCGAGCTATGCCTATAGCTCCTATTGCCACAGACAGGGATAACTTCCGGACTTTACTGCGGAAAAAGCAAAAGATAATCTCCTGGTTTTTTATATTGCAAAATATCCGGGCTGCCGCTCGTGATTTCACTCAGTTGCGGCAACCCCATTCCTGTTAGTATATCTGTTTTATAAAAAAACAAGTACGTAAACAAAATGTCTTACTTATAATATGAAAACTCGACGGCGGTCACGGAATCTTCGGTCGGGTTAATATAAACCGTTATGCCGTTTCTGCGGTCTTTTTCCGAAATAAAATAATCAAGATAATAATTGTCCTCCGAAATTCCGTAGAAATGCGACGGAGTTCCCAAAGTGTCAATAATATCGGTAATCGCCATTTTATTATTTATGCCGTTGACGTTAAACTCATTGTAATTATCCGTATTCGCATAAAAATCGTTTTCTATCCTGAATTTAACAATACTGCATTTTTTAAGCTTAACAGAACTGTTTGATGAATTGAAAAATACGGCGTTGATTTTTACCCCCTTTTCGTTTTCAAAAACCGCATCGACCGTGTCGCAAGCGTAAATAAGCGAATCCTCATCGTATTGGCTGTTTTCAAGCAGTTTCCATCCGTTTTTCCCAATTGCGGAAAGCGTTGTCGGAACCGAAAATTCATCTCCGGTAAAGCTTACATTAAATTTAAACTTTTTGCCAAGATAAATTTGTGAATAATTTTCCTCGTCAAAAACACTTATATCGACATACTGCGGCATTATCTTATCGTCCGACATTATCTTCGGTCGGATTACTTCGTCGGAAACCTTTTTAATTTCAGATGCGGCGGCTTGGGGCTCGCTGCTTTCAACGCCGTAATTTTTATCAATCGGATCACAGGCAGAAAAAGACAGTGCCATTATTAAAACCATAAAAAATCCGACCCAGTTCACTGCTTTTTTCATAACTGAAACTCCTTATATTATTCTTATTTTATTTTATTCCCATCACGGTTAAAAGTCAACAAAGATTTTGTGATAAATTACATTTTCGCAATTTTAATCAATTAAGAGTTTGTTTTTTATGAATATTTTTTCAGAAAGCCTGTTATCTTCTCCGAAACGTCCTTTGAAGCAAGTAGATAACTCATTCCGTGGTCGGCGCCCTCCACTGTCAGGATATATTTATCTCCTGCCGCACTGCGATATGCGGATTCACTCATTTCACAGGGCACGAAATTATCGTTTTTACCGTGAATAAAAAGAATCGGAAGTCTTGTTTTCTTTAGTGCCTCAAGGGTTGATACTCCGTAAATACCGAAATGCCCGAAAATACGGCAGAATATATCCATAACCGGCAAAATAAAACCCGCGTTAAAGTGGAACGCCTGCCGCGCCACCTTATTCATAATATCGGCGGGTGAAGTAAACCCGCAGTCCGCTATTATTCCCTTAACGTTATTCGGAAGCTCAAGTCCGGCGGCTAAAAGAACCGTGGTTGCACCCATTGACATACCGCCCAAAAAAATTTCCGCGTCACTGTCTATATATTTAAGGTAGTAGTTAACCCAAGTCAGGACATCTTTTCGCTCTTTAACACCAAAGGTTATAAGCTTGCCCTCACTCTGTCCGTGGCTTCGTTCATCTACAAGCAGAATATTATATCCCAATTCGCAATACATTTTTACAGCGCAGGAAAAATCGCGGGTTGCGCTTGAACGGTAGCCGTGAAAGAGTATAATTGCCTTATGAGAATTATTGTCAAAAAATCTCGCCGCAAGCTTTAACCCGTCAAAGCTTAATGTATATACCCATTTTTTAGGATGCCGTTCAATGTAATTCAAACCTTCCTTTATAACCGTACGGTATTCTTTGAGAAAATCGTTCTCTTTTGAATCAATATCGTCCGTGTTCGGATTATTTCGTCTTACAAACGCGAGATTGAAAAAATAAGCTGCCGCGAACAATATAATTATAATTACAAACAAAATAATAAGAAAAACTGCCATTTAAATCACCAATAATAATATTGCCGTATTTCTATATTTATATTACCATATCGTCTTTACACTTGCAAATAAAATAACAACAAAAAAATACAAAAAATTCAGAATTTACCTATAATAATATTTCAGCGCTCGCACAAAATAGTAATGCAAACGCGAGAGAAAAATTATAGGAGAGAACAAATACCATGGCTAAGAATGTAGTACCTGAGGCTAAAGACGCCCTTAACCGTTTTAAGATGGAAGCTGCCAACGAGGTTGGCGTTAACTTAAAGCAGGGTTACAACGGTGACCTTACCTCTAAGCAGGCCGGCTCTATCGGTGGACAGATGGTTAAAAAGATGATCGAGTCTTACGAAAACAGCATGAAATAAGACTTGAAGTCTTAAAAAGAGACTAGGTTGGGGTACCCTCTGTATGGAAGGTGCCCCAACCTGCTTATTTTCATTCCAAAAAGGCATTCCGACGCTTTTCTAAAAATTCGTTAGATAAAAGCTTCTAATGAGAATATTTAAAAATGCTGTTTTTATAATTATGTCCTCTATCCCGAATTTCTTTACAGAGTTAAACCCCTGCTCAATTATATGTTGAACAGGGGTTATAAATTAAAAGGTTAATTACATTTCAGCAAGGTTTGTTTTGAGGTTTTGGAGCTGTTCGCGAAGCTCATGCGGCAGCTTGTCGCCGAACTTCTTGTAATGCTCTTCGATTTCCTCCGCCTCTT
>JAEDNG010000011.1 GCA_016302625.1 Clostridiaceae bacterium | reverse complement strand
CCGCAGCGGCTGTCGCTCCACCGGGAGCGCACTTGTCGGGCGCCGCCTCACCTGCGGCAACGGCGGCGGCATAGCCGTCGCACCCGGAATACCCGCAGGCGCCGCAGTTAGCCCCCGGCAGTGCCGCACGCACCTTTTCCTGCTTTTCATCGACAGGCACCGCCATGAATTTAGAGGCTAAAGAAAGTCCTATTCCGGCAATAAGTCCTATAACCGCGACAATAATAACAGGTATTAAAATTTCCATCAGCTTAACCTCCTATTCCGGCAAAGCCTAAAAACGACAGCGACACAAGCGCCGCCGCGACGAGGGTGACGGGAAGTCCCTTCATAAATTCGGGAACATCGGCGGTTTCAAGCCTTTCACGAACTCCTGAGAAAAGAAGCATCGCAAGCATAAAGCCGAGCCCCGCGCCCAATGCGTTAAAGAGGGACTGAATGAAATTAAGCTCGTTTGTGATATTGAGCATGGTAATACCCAATACCGCGCAGTTTGTTGTTATTAACGGTAGGTATATTCCAAGAGCGTTATATATAGGCTTTATGTAGCGTTTTAAAAATATTTCAATAAGCTGGACTATCGCCGCGATAACGAGAATAAAGACTATCGTTTCAAGATAGGTGTAATCAGGAGCCAAAATATAGTTATAAATCGGCCATGTCACAGCGGTCGCCACGACCATAACAAGGGTTACGGCAACGCTCATTGAAAAGGCGGTGTTCGTTTTTTTAGATACGCCCAAAAACGGACAAATTCCGAGGAATTTCGACAGTACCATATTGTTGGTAAGTATCGCCGCCAGTAAAATCGAGGCTATTGTAGTAGAACTATTCATTTACTCCTGCCTCCTCTTCTTTAACACATTCCGCTTTTCCGCAGATTTCCTTTGAGGGACAGCTTTCACAGCCTAAATGCATAACCGCCTTTTTGCCGTTCTTTTTAGCAATTGCGTTTGAAGCGGCGACAAGCATACCGAATACGAAAAATCCGCCCGGCGGCAAAAGGAAAATAATCATAGGACTGATAAAGTTGGCGGTTACAGGCAGTGAGAAAATCGTTCCCGCGCCCAAAAGCTCGCGGATTGCGCCCATAAGGGTAAGCACCGCCGTAAAGCCGACGCCCATTCCAAGCCCGTCAAGGACGCTCGGGAGCACCGAGTTTTTAGAAGCAAACATCTCTGCGCGGGCTAAAATTATACAGTTTACAACAATAAGCGGAAGATAAATTCCCAGCGCCTTGTCAATCGACGGAAGAAACGCCTTTACAAGCATCTGCACAACGCTTACAAAGCCGGCGATAATCGTAATAAATGCCGGAATACGCACCTTGTCGGGAATGACGTTGCGAAGCAGAGAAATTACAAGATTAGAGCAGACCAAAACCAGGGTTGCCGAAAGTCCCATACCGATACCGTTTATCGCGGCGGTCGTGACAGCCAAAGTCGGGCAGGTGCCGAGCACCAAGCGAAGCACCGGATTTTCCTTTACTATTCCGTTTGTAAAATAACCTGAATATTTATTATTCTTCACTGTCAGTCGCCTCCCCCTGCTCATCGGCATAGCTTAAATCAAGCGTTTTAAAATTTTGGAGCGCTTTATTTACCGCTTTATTAACAGCGGTCGAGGTAATTGTAGCCCCAGTCACGGCGTTTACTTCGTTTTTGTCCGAATCCGCGCCGTTTTTAAGCAGAGATATACCGCTTTTTTTGCCGGAATACTGCGAATAAAAGCTTTCCTTTGCGGCGTTCTGACCAAGCCCCGGCGTTTCATTGGAAACGTCCAGAATAGCAACCGACTTAACAGTTCCGTCGGGATTTACTGCGGTCATAACAGAAACCGCTCCGCCGTAACCTTTTTCCGAGGTTTTGAATATATAGCCCGCGGTCTCGCCGTCCCTAACCGCTACGAAATACTCAAATTCCGTTTCGCTGTCCTTAAATTTCGACTTTTCAAAGGTATCGGCTTTAATTAAGCTTTCCATTGTCGCCGCGCTGTTTTTCTCCTCTAATTCCGCAATACGGTCTACAGTTATTTTATTGGTAAGAGAAAGTGCCAGCGGAATTACAATACAAATGGCTAACAGTACCGCGACCGGAATTATAATATCCTTTTTATTTTTCTTAATAAGCTCGGTAAGCTTAGGCATTTTTCGCATCCTCCTTTACCGGCTTTACAAAACCGAACGGCTTTGCAAGCGTAAAACGGTTAATATGAGGAACGAGAATATTCATAAGCAGTATCGAATATGAAACGCCCTCCGGCAGTGCGCCGAATTTTCTGATTATAAAGGTAATAAGACCGCAGCCTACCGCAAAAACAGCCTTTCCGAGGGTTGTCACGGGGCTTGTGGTATAGTCGGTAGCCATAAACACAGCTCCAATCATAAGCCCTCCTCCGAAAACCGAAACCGCGAGATTTTCGCCGGAAATAAGCGAAAGAAGAGCCACTGTGCCTATAAAGCAGGCGGGAATTACAGGTGAAATAACGCGTCGAAGTATAAGATAAACGCCGCCTACAAGCAGTAAAAACGCCGAGGTCTCACCTATCGACCCCGAATGCATACCGAAAAACAGCTCTTTAAGTGTATATGTACCGTTCTCGGCGGCAAGAGGAGTAGCAGAGGTCACCGCGTCGGAAATCGGCTCGGCAAACTTTGTCATGGACGCCGGGAAAGAGACAAGAAGTATAATTCTCGCGGCAATCGCGGGATTTGCAAAGTTACAGCCTATACCGCCGAACATCTGCTTAACAACTATAATCGCGGCGATACTTCCTATTGCCGCCTGCCACAGCGGAATTGTTGACGGAAGATTCATTCCAAGAAGCAGTCCCGTAACGACCGCAGACATATCACCGACGGTAACAGGCTTTTTAAGCGCCTTTTCCCATACAAATTCGCTTAACACCGCAAAGGCAATACAAACCGCAAGCACAGCGGCGGCGCGCCAGCCGAAAAGGATACAACCGTAAACCGCGGCGGGAGAAAGCGCTATAACAACGTCAGACATTATGCCGCGCGTAGTATCGGTATGCCTAAGGTGCGGCGATGACGATACCGTTAAAATATCTTTCATATCACTTTTCCCTCCTAAGCTCGGCTTTCGCAAGGCGCATAACCTGCGTAAGCGGCCGCTTTGCGGGGCATACGAACGAACAGCTCCCGCATTCCATGCAGTAATTGACGTTTAGCTTTTTAAGCTTTTCGGTGAAACCGTGATCAACCGCCGCCTCAACAGACGCTGGATATAAATTCATAGGACATGCTCTCGCGCATCTTCCGCAGCGAATGCACGGTGTGACGGCAGGCAGCTTTATCTCCTCGCGCATGACCGTAAGAGCGTTTGTGCGCTTTTCGACCACAGAGTTGATATCGCAGGAGTCAACCCCCATCATCGGGCCGCCGAAAATCACCTCGGACGCGTCCTCTGAAATTCCGCCCGCAAATTCCAGAACGTCCTTTATCGAAGTACCTATCGGCGCAATAATATTTTTGGGCTCTTTTACCGCAGTACCGTCAACGGTAATGCGTTTTGATACAAGCGGCATACCTGTTTTAATAAAACGGTAAAGGGTGGCAATACTGGTTATATTCATCACAATACAGCCGACGTCGCTCGGAAGCTTACCGGCAGGAACCTTTCTTCCGGTTGCAGAATAAATTATAACCTTTTCCGCACCCTGCGGATAGCTCGTCGGCAGCTTCATAAGCTTTACGGTATCGTCTTTGTCGCGCTTATCCGCGGCGATTGTGTAAAGCTTATTAATCGCCTTTTCCTTATTGCTTTCAATGCAGATAATTACCCTGTCAATATTAAGCTTTTCCTTTAAAAAATAAATACCCTCTATCACGTCGTCGTATTTTTCCATACACTCGCGGTAGTCGCTTGTGATGTACGGCTCACATTCCGCGCCGTTTATTATAAGGGTGTCAATCGGTGTTTCGTCTTTAACCGAAAGCTTGACTTTAGTCGGAAAACCGGCACCCCCGAGTCCCACCAAGCCGCAGCGTTCTGCGGCTAATGCGATATCCGCCTTTGATTTTACCTCAAACGGCTTTAAATCAGGGTCCTTTTCCATAAGTCCGTCCGATTCGATAACCACGCATTTGGTATTTCTGCCGCCGACCGCCGTGTCCTCTATCGCTTTAACGGTTCCCGAAACACTCGAATGTACCGGAGCGCTGACAAAGCCCGACTCCTTGCCGATAAGAGTGCCGACAAAGACTTTGTCCCCGGGCTTTACCGTCGGCTCAGCAGGAGCGCCGATATGCTGAAGCATCGGAATTTTAACAACAGCCGGAGGCGGCATAACTACCGATTCCAAATCTGCGGTACCCTTTAAATGCGGCAAAAGTATTCCGCCGTGAATACGCCCTGCCGGCCGCAGTATTCTTTCTTTCCCTTTCATAATTCTTCCCCTTTGAAGAAAAATTTTATACCTTAATATTTTACTATATTCAGGCATTTTTTTCAAGAATAATTATAATCAATAAATTTCGATGTAATCGGATAAGGCAAAAGAATATATTATTTTTTTAAGAACAGGCTTTTCAAATATCTTTTCGCAGGCAGAAGCGTAAATCGAAAGCTGTTCGCCGTAGGTCTCGGCTAACCGCTTAATATCGACTACACGGTCGGTTTTGAAATCGAGAACGGTTATACCGCCGTTTTCCTCGAAGCAAAGGTCAACCGCGCCCTGAACTACAATCATTTCACCCTCAAAGCGGCTGTCAAGCGACGGATCGATTTTTTTAGCCTCAAGCTCGGTTAAAAACCGCATTTCGCGTTTTACAAGCGGAGATTGCTTAATTCTTGCAAACAAATCGCTTTCAAAAAATGCTTTTAGCTTTTCCCTGCTTACTGCCTTCATTTCGCGCTCGGAAATAAACTGCCACTCATAGAGCCTTTCAATTTCGGTCTCTAAATCGTCGGTTTTTTCAAAATCTATAAATTCAATGACCTTGTGCATTGCGGTTCCGCGCTCCGCCGCGGTTATTCCGCCGTCGCTCATAAAGGACGGGCGCGCCGAAAAAGCGTATTTTTCGCTTTCGGCCTTGTTGGCAAGTGCAGAAACCGAGCTTTTTGCCTCAATGCTCAAAAGCGGCGAATACGGATAGTTATAATCTATGCTTTCTTGGATTTTTTGCGTTAAAGTTTCGTCGGGTATATATTCCTCTCCGATTATTTCCCCGGAAATACTTTCACCGATTTCCGGATAAAAAATATTTATGCTTATCCGGCTTTTAGTATCGGCGGGAATAATATTTGTGCCGCTTAGTCGCAGTTCCTTTCCGTCCGGGTGGAAAATAGAGGTAAGCAAAAGCCACTTGGCGTAGGATTTAGCGCGGGAAAGTAAAGTGTCTGTCTTCCCTGCTGACAACAGCGCCGCAAAGCGGCAGTCTGCAACCGTTTTATCCGCGTCATTAAATGAGGCGGTAAACATCAGCCTGTCCTGCGTTCTGGTCATTGCGACGTATAAAAGCCGCAGTTCCTCTTCGGACGCCTGCTTTCTTATCTCGTCGGTAATAACCTCTTTGCCTACTGTTGAAAGCTTTTGAGCGGAAGCCTCGTCAAAATATTTAAATCCTATACCGCTTTTTGAAGAATAGAGCGTGTTACTTCTCGCGTCGCTGTCGTTAAACTCTGCCGACGTGTCCGCGACAATGCAGACCGGAAACTGCAGCCCCTTTGACGCGTGAATACTCATAATTTTTACCGTATCCCCGCCCGCAGACACAGCCGCCGATTTCATTCCGTTCTCCGATTGCTTTAAAATATATTTAACAAAGCCGCCGATACTGCCGACACTGTCTGCGGCGTATTGTTTTGCATAATCGCAAAGCAGCAACAGATTATTTCTGCGCCTTTCTCCGCCCTCAGACGCAGAGACGGTGTTAAGATAATCGGTTTCGGCAAGTAAGCGGGATATAAGCCTGTCCAAAGGTGTTACCGCGCCGATTATACGGTATTTTTGCAGTGTATCAAGCATTTCCTTGCAGTGAGCGTTACCGTTTTCCGAGGAAAAGACAACTGCCGAATAAAGCGAGCCATCGCGGCGGTTTATGCGTATCTGCGCCGCTTCCTCGCAGGTAAAGCCGAAAATCGGCGACATCATGACTGTTAGCAGTTCAATATCCGATTCGGGATTGTCGATAACCTTTAAAAGCGACAAAAACACAGAAATTTCATTGGTTTCGGCAAAGCCGTCAAGCGTAAAGTTTACGGGTATGCCGTTTTCCTTTAAAACCTCGGCAATAACAGGCGCTTTGGCTTTAGGCGAGCGAAGCAAAATTGTAAAATCACCGTAGCTCGCTTTTCTTAAAGTGTCCTTGTCTACCCTTATACATTCTTTTGAGTTTACGGTTTTATTTATAAATTCCGCAATGTGGACTGCCTCGGCTTTAAGGCGCTCCTCTGCGCTTCCCTTAAAGCTAATTATGTCAAGGCTTACGGGTATTTCCGAAATTGCGGGGTACTCTGCCGCGGGTATCAGCTTTTCCTCGTCGTTATACACAATGCTTCCGGTATTTTCGGTCATAAGACAATGGAAAAAATAATTTATGTACTCGCAGACCTCCGCCCGACAGCGGAAATTACAGCCGAGAATGATTTTTTTAGGCTCGCCGTCTTTAGCTTTTTCCACAGGAACGGCGGCGTTTTTCTTGCGCATGAAATTTTCGGGATTGGCGCCCCTGAAGCCGTAAATGCTCTGTTTTACATCACCGACCGCGAAAAGCTTTTTGCCGCCGTCCGAAAGGACGTTAAAAAGCATATCCTGCAAATCGTTGGTGTCCTGATATTCGTCGACCATTACCTCGTCATAGCGGCCGCAAAATTCTTCTCCGCCCTCGATTAACAGCTTTAACGCCAAATGCTCGGTATTGTGAAAGGTGAATGTGCCGCGGCGCAGATATTCCTCGAAAAGGTTATTTTGGAACTCACACAAAAGCTCCGACAATAGCTTTACAGGCTCATAAAGCTTTTTAAACTGGCTGTTTAATAGCTTTAAGTCGCCGTAAAACAGCCGCTTTAAATGCTCTATATCCTTGCCTAAATAGTCCCACGCAAGCTTTCCTGCCGCCGCCTGCGGAATACCTGTAAGTCCGTTTCCTCTTGTAAGCGAGGGCAAATTAAAAGCGTTTACAGCGGAATAAACCGTGTCCCAATCCCGCGTTAAGGTCTTTTCGTAAAGCTCGTCCGTCATCTCGGCGGCAAGCATAAAATCGGGAAGATATTTTTGAGCGGTTTTTTCGTCACCCGTGATAATATCAACCGTTTCGGAAATAAGACCGCGCATTTTTTCGGCGGTAGAAACAGCGGTATTAACGGCATATTTATACCATTCATTTTCGGGCGAAAATACTCCGCCGTTATACATTTCGGGCAGTTCGCTAAACCATTTTTCGGGGAATGGCAGTTGGCGGCTGTAATCGTAAATTTTAAGGATAAAATCCGAAAAATTCCCGTCGTCGTATTCAGCACCCACAATATCCAAAAGCTCAAAAAATACCGGATCGTTTTCCTCATATCGGCGGTTTAAAAGCTCGGATAAAACCGCCTCGTCTACCGGAGTCAGCGAATATCCGTCGCTCATTTTAAAATCGGGAGATACTCCCGCCTTATCAAAATTTTCCCTTACAAGGTCAATGCAAAAGGAGTCAATCGTGCAGATTTTAGCACTGCCTAAAAGCTGTCTTTGCCTAAGCAAGCCGATATCGTCGGGGTTTGCCCTGCACTCTGCGTCAAGCCTTTTTTCAATGCGCGTCCGCATTTCGGCGGCGGCGGCGTTCGTAAAGGTAACTATCAAAAGGCGGTCGGCGTTAATGGGATTTACCTTGTCTGTCAACCTGTCGGCGACGCGTTCAACAAGCACCGCCGTTTTACCCGACCCCGCCGCGGCGGAAACGAGAATATTACCTCTTTCGTTTATAGCCGACTGCTGTTCGGGCGTGGGATTAAACGCCATCGCTTTCTTCCCCCTTCATCATTTTAAATACCTCGTCGTTTTTAAGGTCGGGAACGCAGAAACCCGGTTCGTTTTCTCTGCCGCAGACCGACGCGTAATTACAGTATTTGCAAGCGGCAGAGTCCTTGCCGTCAACAGGACTTGCGGCTATATCGCCGCTTGATATAGTGTTTCCGGTCTTATACATTAGCTCCTCTATATAATCGAAAATCTCGGAAAAATTCTCCGATTCTACAAAAGAGGTGCAGGTTTTGCTTAATGCGCCGCTTTTTGTGACCTTGTATTCGGGCACAAACTCGCCCGCAAGCTCTCTGTCCATAGCCGATACTATTGACTGTTCAGAACGTATCAGACCGTTCTGAGCCAGCCCTTTATCGTCAAGATTGCGCTTTGATGGCATATAAAGTATTCCCGCCGCCTTTTCGTCGGGCAGTCCTCGCCCTCTTACCACGGCGTAAAGATAGATAAGCATTTGCAGATTGAGCCCGAACAGAATGTCGGGCAGCTTAAATTTTCGCTTTCCGGTTTTATAGTCGATAACCCGTATATAGCCATCGTATTCGTCTACCCTGTCAATACTGCCCGAAAGCAGGATTTTGCCGCTGTCATACGGAAATTCAAGCTCTTTTATATCTTTACCTTTTCCAATTTTAAGCTCACAGGATTTAGGCTCAAATCCGCTCTGGGCGAACTCGCGCGATAACTGCCACGCGACGTCCTTTATAAGCATGGTTATTCTGGAAACTAAGAACTTCCCTCTCGCCGTCTCGACTGCTCTGTAACCGGCAATGCCGTTTAAATAATCGTCGGTATAGCTGTCAATCAGGCTGTCAAGCTTTTCCTGCGGTAAATCCGCAACACCTTTTTTATAATCCGAAACCAGCCTTTCAAGGCAGTAATGCACTATTGTTCCGCGCTGTAAAACATTAAATTCCGCAGGCTGCAGCTTTTCGGCTTTAAGACCGTATTCACAGAAATAGCGGAAATGACAGCGGTGAAAAACGTCGAATTTTGACGCTGACATACTGATATCTTTTCCGAAAAGCTGTCTTGAGGTATTTTCGTGAAGCTTTGCAGGTGTTCCCGAAAGCTTTTCTTCAAGATAGTTTATTTTTTCATATTCCGTTTTTCCGCAAAGAGCCGCTTTGATTTCTTCAGCTCCGCTGTTCTTTGAAAGCCGTCTGCGGCAATATTGTGAATAGGCGCTATCCGAAGTTTCGGGAATATTATCCTCGGTTATGCTGTCACTTGGCTCTCTGACCTTTTTACAGTTAAGCTTTTCGGTAATTTCTCCGACAAAAGCGGAAGGCTCCAGCTCTTCCCCTGTAAGTCCCTGCTGGGCATAGGATATGAAAAGCCTGTCGGACGCACAGCAGAGGTTGCAGTATACAAGAAAATCCTCGTCAATTACCGACGAAACCGAGTTATCGGGAATGTCAATTCCAAGCTCAATAAGGTTTTTGCGCTCTCCGATTCCGAAAATTCCGCCGCCCGATAGCCCTTTCGGGAAAACACCCTGATTAGCGCCTAAAATAAAGGCGGCTTTCGGTCTTGACGGACGGATTCTGTCCGCCGCGCCGAAAGTAACCTCGTCAAGCATGCGGGGTATCACACCGACAGATTCAAACGAAACTGCAAGCGTCAACGCCTCATAAAATTCCTGCTTTGAGATTTCCCTGCCTCCGAAGCAGACAGCAAGACTGTCAAGCAGCTTCATGTATATATCGTAGGACTGCTTTAAAACGTCGCTTGAAAACTCATTACCGTCGTTTTTAAAGGTTACCGCCAATTCCGAAAGCTTTTCTGCGGCGTTACAGCTTTCAAGCAGACGGACAGCGGCGGCGGCCATATCTGCGGCTGTGCCGCAAAACTCGTCACGGAATTTATTTAGCGGTTCGGTGGCTTTAAGCCTTAATTCGTTAATATGCAAAAGTTCGGCTTCGTCGGCTTTATCTCCGTCTCCGTCCGAAACAAAGCCGCGCGGATCCATTATCCATTCGCGCTCCCAAAGCTTTCCGTCAATGTTCCAGAGATATGTATAGTTTTCAAGCTCGGATATTTCTTTTAAGTCAAGCGTTCCAAGCCCTGTTTTGTGAAATCTTAAAATGCTTTCGGTATTTTGTTTTATTGCAGTTTCCGCTGCCGCCGAGACAGCAGAGGTGAGCGGAAAAGCCGAGAGCGGCACACGCTTATCGGTAAAGCAGGGTATTCCGTTTTGCTTACAGGCGGTCTCCACCGCGGTTTCGTAACGGTCGGCGTCCCTTGCGATTATTACAAAATCACGGTAGCGCATGCCTTTTTCACGCACTAACCGTCTTATATTTCGCGCGGCAAATTCCGCTTCGTCCGCGGCGGTTGAGGCCAAGCATACTGTCACAGCACCGTCGTCTGTAATTTCACCGATTTCATTGCCTGACATAAGCCTTTCTATTGCCGATATACTTCCTGAATTGCATCGGCTGTCATTAAGAATTAAAGGCTCAGCCTCGCTAACCTTGTATTTTGCGGCGGCTCTTCTTATTTTCTCAGCGGCGGTTCTGATATTGGAAAAAATATTGTACTCCCTGTCGGAAAAAGGATCGTTTGTAAGACTAACTACTACATCGTCCGCCTGAGAAAGTATTCGTTCAATTATCTTAAACTGCTGTCCGGTAAAGCCCTTAAACGAATCCAAAAAGACAGTTTTATTTTCAAAAAAGCGAGAAGCTTCGAGCTGTCTGTAAAGCTTTGTGAGGTTATCGGCAGGGTCGATAAAGCGCTCGCCGATAAGCGTGTCGTAGGTCTCATAAATAAGCGCAGTATCCTTAAGCTTGTCCGCAAGGGCAGGACTTTCGGTTTCCTCTGCCGCTTTTTTCAGCTCTTCGGGTGATACCGCGTTAATTTTAAATTCACCGACGGTATCAAGCATGGTTTTAGCAAAGGAAACAGAATGGGCATACCTCGCCCAAAGCTTTAAATCAGCCGCAACGGAAATCAGCGCTCTGTTCATAAAAATTACCTTGTCGGCGTCGGTCAGGGTTACGCCCGCTATACCTCCGACCGTGCGTCCCACCTCGTCGCAGAGCCTTGAAAAGCTCATGACCGACACATTAAGCGCCGCCTTATCTCCAAGGGTTCTGAGCACGGCGCGCTCGCTTTCAAATGAAAACTGCTCGGGTACGATAAAAACGCTATGCTTGCCGCAGTCTGAAAGCTCTTTTATCATTTTAAGGACATTATATGTTTTGCCCGAAGCGGGACGACCGAAAATAAATTTAAGCATTAAAAAACCTCGTAATTTAGATATTAGATGTCAGACATTAGATTTTAGAGGGCAAAGCCCATACATAAATATAACATTTCCTAATAATATTTTCAAGGCGTAATGAAATTTAACTTATTTAAAAATTATAGGTAAAATAAGAAAGCCGCAGACTGCCGGAACGCCGAAGCCTGCGGCTCCGATTACCGTCCACCGGTTTATCGGAACATGCACTCCGGTGAATTTTGATGTTAAGTCTATTACCGCCATTATCGCTATACCTAAAAAAGCGTTAAGCAACAGGCTTTTTAACGGCTTTCCTCCCTTAACTGCACAAACTAAAACCGCCAACGCGCCAATTATCAGCACGGCTATTGCGCCGTATTTTAAAATTTCCATAATTTCACCCCCATAAAAATAATATGTGAGGCAGGATAAATAAATAACAGCTAAGCCGATATTACAGATTTTTACCGAAAAAATTGATTATTTTAAATTATCAATATTCAGATGTATCCCTATATAAATCAAAACCACCGGTTCATTCATTCAACCGGTGATTTGTACTTAATGCTCGTTTTGCGCTATTCTATTATAATTGCCTGTGAATGGAGCGCTGTGTAGGCTGTTTCTGTTTTTGCTTTAGGATAATACGTCACGCTTTCTTCATGCATTGGGTCGCAGAAAGCGTAATTTTCTTCATCGTAGCCTATAAGCAGTAAACAATGCTCAGGTCTTATCCATGTAAAAGTTTCGCCCTCAAATTCCCATGTTTTGCATTCAAACGGCTCTGCCATATCGAGCGTTCCCCATAATATTACAGGAATATCATTGGCAATATATTCCTTGCAAAGCTCTTCAAGAGAAACACCGCTTAACAGCTTTGCGGCATGATTTATATTCTCAAGAACTTTATCCACCGCCTCTTTTATTACCGGAGCATAGCAGCCAAGACCGCTTTTGTCTCGCGGATTCCCGCCGAATGATTTATACGGATTAAACGGAGGATTTGTACATGTGAGATAGTTATCTATGAAATCATCAACAGAAATATTGATACCTGCGTGGTTAAGCGCCATAACCGCCGAAACGCTTTCACAGCCGGTCGGCCAATTTTCAAGCTGATAAATATGCTTTGCGTTGATGAGTTTATTTGACGGAATATTATTATCGTTCGATATAACCGGTTGAGATGTATCAGACGCATCAACTGAAGTTGTATCCGGAATTATTTGTTTTTGCGATTGCAGGTAAATAACCGCAAGCGCTGAACCTGATACTAATAATATAAGCAAGATTACAATAAGTAAATAAATCCCTGCTTTTGAACCTCTCTTATTCATTTAATCAAATCATTCCCTTGTTGACAAAAATGTAATAATATGTTAAAATTCTTAATAATTTATGCGAAGTGAAATATCCCGAACGCATTTGATGTGCGGACGGGTTTTATTTTCAGGAGGAAAATATGGGAATTTTCGAACTGATTTTTATTGCATTGGGACTTTCTATGGACGCATTTGCGGTGTCCGTTTGCAAAGGCTTGTCCACTCAGTGGCTGAAACCCAAGCAATATTTTATTATCGGCGCGTGGTTCGGCGGATTTCAGGCATTAATGCCCGCAATCGGATATCTTTTAGGCTCTGCTTTTGAGCGGTACATTACAAAATATGATCACTGGATTGCTTTTGTACTTCTGATTATAATCGGCGGAAATATGATAAAAGAAGGCTTTTCAAAGGAAGAAAGTAATTCAAACAGCTCTTTTGGCTTCTCGACTATGCTGATTTTAGCGGTTGCCACAAGCATTGACGCGCTGGCGGTCGGAATAACGTTTGCCCTGCTGCCCGACGTCAACATTATATCGGCAGTCTCTTTAATCGGCTGTATAACATTTGTTATGTCGGCTATCGGTCTTAAGGTAGGTAATATTTTCGGACTTAAGTACAAAAGCAAAGCGGAAATCGCCGGCGGAATAATATTAATTCTTATCGGAACAAAAATTCTGCTTGAGCATTTGGGCATACTCGGTTAAACGGGTATGCCTTTATTATTTTCCGCATTCACAGCAGCTTTGAAACAGCTTGTTTATATCGATGCGCTTTTCTTCCGTGCTTTTTATAAAATTAAGCCTTTCGCAAAGCGTTTGGACGCTTTTACTGCCATAATACGCGTCCATAATCGAACGCTGGGCGGCGACATGCAGTGTACTTCGCAAAACACCGTCGGCAAGGGATAAATCGTCTTCGGGTGATATTTTAAAAACCGTTATACCGCTTTTATCCATGTCATACAATGAAAAGCCAAGGACTTCCCCACCGCAGTTTGCCTTTACACAGCCGGAATTGTCGTTATAATCAAGCTGATTTTCACAAAACAGTCTTTTAATTTCATCTCGGTCGCTTATCGGCGCTAATTCAATCATTCGGCTTCTTCCCTTTTTTGAGTAATATTAGTTAAATGTCGCATTTCCCTTTCGTTAAGCGGTCTCCACTTACCCTGAGGCAGCATACCGAGCTTTACGCCGGAAATTTCGGTGCGTTTAAGCCTCATAACCTCAAGCCCGACAGCGTCGCACATACGGCGTATCTGGCGGTTTCTGCCCTCGTTTAATATAAATATAAGAACGGTTCTGTCGGCTTTTCTTTCGGCTATAAAGCAGTCGCAGGGAAGTGTCTTTTTCCCGTCAAGCAGTATTCCCTCTTTCATTCTGAAAATCTGCTCCTCGGTTGCCTCTCCCTTTACTGTTACGCGGTAGGTTTTGTTTACGTGCGACGAAGGGTGCGTCAGCTTATTGGCAAAATCCCCGTCGTTTGTCATAATTAGAAGCCCCTCAGAATCACGATCGAGCCTTCCGACAGGAAAAAGCCTGACGCCTGTGTCGGCGACCAAATCGGAAACATTTTTACGTCCTAATTCGTCGCTCATTGTTGTGACGAAACCGCGCGGCTTGTTAAGCATAATGTAAACCTTTTCGTTAGCCGCAGTAACTTTTCTGCCGCGAACCGTCACCTTGTCGCGTTTCGGGTCCAACTTATCACCTAAAAAAGCGATATGGCCGTTTACCTTAACCTTTCCCGCTTCTATTAATTCCTCGGCTTTTCGGCGCGAAGCCACACCGCATTCCGAGAGGTATTTTTGCAGTCTTATTTTGTTATCCTTCATTAAAAGCTCC
>JAEDNG010000164.1 GCA_016302625.1 Clostridiaceae bacterium | reverse complement strand
GTTGCAAGCGCCGCTATACCGAACGCACCGCCTACTATGTGCGACACCATATTGAATATTTCCTCGCTGCGGGTGTAATCCGGCAGCTTTCTGTCCTTCAATTTTGTACGTTTCATTTTTAACCTCGCGAATATCTAATATGATTATAATACTACATTTTTATGAATAAATAAAGATGTTTTTACAGGGAAAATATGATATAATGAAATTAAAGCTTAACAGGAGAAGGAAAAGGATATGAATTTAGATGAAATTAAAGAGGTTTTCACTCAAAAATCCGAAGAAAAATACCGCGAATTTTCAGGAACGCTTATAAATAACTCGGCTTTACCGCTTTTGGGAGTAAGGCTTCCCGAGCTTAAAAAGCTTGCAGTTTCAATAGATAAAAACGGCGAGGCTGTGCAATTTCTTGAAGTCTGCGATTTTTCGAGCATTGAGATGTGTCTGCTTTATTCGTATGTATTAGGGCGAATTAAGCGCGATATTGAAGAGCTTTTAGCATATTTTGAAAAGGCGGCGGCGCATGCCGATAACTGGTGTACCTGCGATATACTTTGCCAATCCTTTAAGCAGTGCAAAAAGCAGAGGGAAAAAGTTTGGGTATTACTTGAAAAATACATAAAAAGCGGAGAAACCTATTTAATGCGGATTGCGGTCGTTATGATGATGAGCTATTATTTGACAGACGAATACATTGCTCGTGTGTTTGAAGCTTTATCCGAATATAATAACGACGGATATTATTATAAGATGGGAGCGGCGTGGTGTGCGGCTACCGCTTTTGCAAAATATCCCGACCGCACTTATTCGTTTTTGCAGACCTGCGGTTTTGACGATTTCACCTTTAACAAGGCGATACAGAAAATGCTCGAATCAAGACGTGTTTCGGAAAGCGATAAAATAAAACTAAGGGCGATGAAGCGTAAAAAAAGCTGATGTCGAAACATGCCGAAAACTTTACATAATTTTTTTATTCATTTTATTATGAATAAAGATTTATCCAACTTATTAACACGGTTATCCACCGAAAAACCCCCGAAAAGCTTATCTTTTCGTTTAGACAAGCCTTAAAATGTTGATATATCGGTGGATAAGTTGGAAAACTTTTAAGGTTGTCCGAGTTAACATAATGCAAAATTTGCAAAAAATATAAGCTTAAAAAAATTAATATTTTACGGTTTACATAAGAATATAAATTAGTGCAAAAAGTAGTTTTTTATCAGCCTTTTCACTCATTAATATTAACAGCAATCCGATAATGAGCGAAGCGTCGCCGTCCTTTGAAAACATATCGAGAAAGGGCAGATTAAGCCCCTCGAAAAGAGAGCCGCCTTTTTTTTCGCTTTGCGGCGGGTTTTTAATTTGATTATCCCTTTGCAGGTGATTTGCACCGCTTTGCCTTGCCTGGGCGTTATTATTGTTCTGATAATTACCACCGCGTGAGGCACCGGAATTCTGAAGTTTTACAAAGGGCGGAACCGGAGGCATGGGCTGATTGGTATTTCCCGGAACGGCTCGCTGATTCATTTCCCTCATGCGTTCGACCGCCGCGCGCTGCTGGCGCATAAATTCGTTTTCGTTCATAAGCTTCACCTTTTTACAGCTTTAGCAGACCGCTTTCCTTAATAAGAGGAAGTATGTCAAGCAGTTTGAGTATTTTTATCGCCGTGTCCGCCCTTGCCCTGCGCTCGTCGCTTAAATGGGGACGAAGAGCGGCTATAAGCTGAATCCGCGAATCGTCAGATGCGCTTTTCATGCGCGATATAACCGACATAATAGATTTAAGCTCCTCACCGGTCGGGATATCGTTTATATCTGGAATTCCGGGCGGCGGGGAGGAAACCGTTGCTTTTTCCCCGCTTTCGCCCAATATGCTTTCCGCCATCTGCCGCACGCGGTTCATGCTTTCAGGGTCGTTTAAAAGCTCGGTCAGCTTCGAGCTTAAATCATCCATTTTTTCCTCCGCCCTTTAAAAATGTTCTTAAAATAGCCTGCGCTTGAGGACTTTTGAGCACCGCTTCCATGCTTTCCTTATTTGACATTACCTTGGAAAGCTTTTCTTTGTCCTCGGCGGACAGCTTGTTAATTAGCGGTGCCACGTTTTTATTATTTACGGCTCCCGCGAGGCTTTCCCTGTCAATCGAACCGCCGGACGATGAAATTACCGCGTCCATAAGCTTTTGTTTGTCAATTTCGTTATTATTCATTGAAATCTCCCCCGTTGCGGTGTTATATTAAATAATATGAATTTTTAAATTATTATAGAATAGGTGGACAAATGAGAATTATCGTAATTTCCGATTCACACAGAAATGTAAGATCAATACGGAGTATATTGGACGCACAGCCGGACGCGCGACATGTTTTCTTTTTAGGCGATATTACAGCGGACATTGAGGATATGAACCTTGAATTTCCGGATAAAAGGTTTCATATTGTAAGCGGCAACTGCGACTTTTTTTCAAACTACCCGACAAGCGGAATAGAAACGGTCGGCGGTCAAAAGATTTTTTACACCCACGGGCATACCTTGGGAGTTAAGCACGGTACGGACAAGCTTTTAAATACCGCAAGGCTTAACGGATGCAAAATTGCGCTGTACGGCCATACTCACGTCTCACAGATATTATATGAAGACGGAATATACATTGTGAATCCGGGCTCATGCTCCGAGCCCCGCGGTGGGGGACGGAGTTACGCCGTTATTGATATTGAGGAAAGCGGCATTATGCCGATAATTATTAATATATGAACACCGTTCGGTTGCTGTTATGAGCAATCGAACGGTGTTTTC
>JAEDNG010000163.1 GCA_016302625.1 Clostridiaceae bacterium | reverse complement strand
ACCTTTTTGCCGTCCTGACGGACTACCCTTGCGGGTACGCCTACAACAGTACAGTTCGGCGGCACTTCCTCGAGCACGACCGCTCCCGCCGCGACGCGGGAATTATCGCCGATTTTAAAGGGACCCAAAACCTTTGCGCCCGCGCTTATCATAACGTTGTTTCCGACGGTCGGGTGGCGCTTGCCGGTGTCCTTTCCCGTACCGCCCAAGGTAACGCCCTGATAAATAAGTACGTCGTCGCCGATTTCGGTTGTCTCGCCTATTACTATTCCCGTTCCGTGGTCTATTACAAGCCGTCTGCCTATTTTAGCGCCGGGGTGAATTTCAATCCCCGTTTTTCTTGCCGCCCTCTGGGAAACATATCGCGCCAAAAACAGCCAGCCGTGTTCGTAATAAAAGTGCGCTCTCCTGTACATTCTTATAGCCTTAACGCCCGGATAAAGCAGTAAAACCTCTAAAAAGCTCCGCGCGGCGGGGTCTCTGTCCCTTACCGCGTTAACGTCCTCGCGAAGTCTGTCAAACAAATGAATAACCCCCTATTTTGACGGATCGATATACTCCTTGCTGTCCGTCAGATAAATTACTCCCGATATAATACATAATACGGCGGAAGCCCAGAAAAGTATACTGATTATTACATTGCAGGCGGAAACAAAAACCGCGTTGTTTATACCGAAATCGGATATAAGCACATAAGCTAACAGCGCAAATATAATTCCCGCCATCTGGCTTACCGTCTTGCACTTGCCCCACATATTCGCCGCAATTACCTTTCCGCCGCTTGAAACCACGACAAGGCGAAGTGAAGAAATCAAAAACTCCCTGAACAGAACGATAAAGGCAATCCAGGTCACCTGCCAGCCGATGCCCATTTTAATGAAGCCCAAAAAGGCGGCGGTGGTCAGCATTTTATCGGCAAGCGGGTCTAAAAACTTGCCGAAATCGGTTATCATATTATATTTCCGTGCCATTTTGCCGTCAATCATATCGGTAAGCGAGGCGGCGATAAAAAGTATCAGCGCCACTGTATAATGGAACGGAAATTCTATCATCAGCGCCGCCATAAAAAACGGCGTTGCGATTATTCTTGCTATAGTTAATTTATTCGGTGTATTCATTCGCATAACTCTCCCAACAAATCATAATCAAGACAGTCGTTTACCTGTACATTTACAAACTCGCCTATTTTAAGCGGACGGCTCGACATAAAGAATATTTTGCCGTCAACCTCGGGCGCGTCGGCGGGGGTTCTTCCGAAATAGCATTTAATATAATCGTCCCAGCCTTCAATCAGCACCTCCGTTACCGTGCCGACCTTTTCTTCGTTTTTCTCTGCGGATATTACCATCTGCATATCCATTATATTGTCCATTCTGTCCTGCTTTGTCTGCGCGTCTATCTGGTCTGTAAAGGTTGCCGCCAATGTATCCTCCTCGGCTGAATAGGTAAAACAACCGAGCCGGTCAAACCGCATTTCCTTTACAAAGCGCGCCAATTCGCAGAACTGCTCATCGGTTTCCCCGGGGAATCCCGTTATAAGTGTAGTTCTAAGGGTCACATCGGGGATTTTTGCCCTTATTTTATTAATAAGCGCTGCAAGGCTTTCGTAATTGCCCCTGCGGTTCATTCGCTTTAATATATCTCCGTTTACATGCTGGAGCGGAATGTCGAAATATTTAACTAATTTTGGCTCGTTTGCCACGGTATCAAGCAATTCGTCTGTAATGCGGTCGGGATAGGTGTAAAGGGTTCTTATCCAGTGCAGTCCCTCGATTTTGCAAAGCTCGCGTAAAAGCTTAGCTAACATCGGCTTGCCGTAAATATCCTCGCCGTAGGCGGTGGTGTCCTGCGCTACTACGGTAAGCTCCTTAACACCGCCCTTTGCAAGCTTTTCAGCCTCTGCAACGCAGTCCTCGATAGTTCTTGAGCGAAGCCTGCCCCTTATTTTCGGAATAGCGCAGTAGGTACAGCAGTTGTCGCACCCGTCGGCTACCTTTAAATAGGTGCTGAAAGGGTAAGACCCCAAAACTCTGCCGCCGTTTAAATCAAGTTCAAATTTTTCGCCGTAGGCGTTTTTGTGTTCACCGTTCAGAGCATTAGTCACGATTTCGGCAATATCGCCGTTTTTGCCTATTCCCACACAAACATCAACCTCGGGAATTTCCTCGGTCACATCGTCGCGGTAGCGCTCTGCAAGGCATCCTGTTACAATAAGCGCTTTGCATTTTCCGCTCTTTTTATACTCTGCGGCTTCAAGTATATTTTCAATCGCTTCCTTTTTCGCGTCCTCAATAAAACCGCAGGTGTTTATAATAATCGCGTCCGCTTGCGCCTCCTCTGCTCCTATCTCAAAACCCGCATTTTTAAGGGTTAAAAGCATCATTTCGGCGTCAACCTGATTTTTAGGACAACCGAGCGATATCATACTAACCTTATACATAATCTTCCTCGCTGTATTCAAGCTCTTCGCTGTATTTTTTAAGCGCGTTCCTTACCGCCGAAAAGGAAAAGCCCTTTCTTACAAGGGCGGCATAAACCTTTTGCACGCCGTTTTCCTGCTCTAATTTCCGCGCATATTTTTTCTCGATAACCGCCCTTATCTGCTCCTCTTCGTCAACCTCGGTTTCGGAAAAAACCTCATTCGCAATATCGTAAGGCACACCTTTTTCTAGCATTTTTCTTATACCCTCGCGCTTTGATATATTAGCATCGGTGCAGCGCATGGCAAAGTTTTCTGCAAAACGTCTGTCGTCTATCAGTCCTACCTCGACAAATCTGCCTACCACCGCGGCAGAGGCTCTTTTGTCAAAGCCCGCCGTCACAAGCTTTT
>JAEDNG010000162.1 GCA_016302625.1 Clostridiaceae bacterium | reverse complement strand
TGCACCTCAAAGGGTACGCCGAAGCTTTTAAGCGTATCCGCGGCTTTAGTAACAACCGGCAGGTCGCTGTCGCTTCCCATGATAATTGCAATTCTTTTCATAGCTTTCCTCCAATATTCAAAAAGGGCATACCTACCCATTATTGATAAGTATGCCCAGACGGTCGGCTTTTTCGGTTCTTTGATCCATGTGGTGCTCCACTTATCCGTCAGTCCCAAAGAACTATATTTATTACAAAACAGATTATACCATATACCTTAATATTTTGTCAATCACCGAAAGATATTTTTTTAAAGAAAAAGAAAAAAATATTAATTAAAAAAATCCTTGACTATTAGGAGCCTTCGGTGTATAATTATGAATTACTAATGATGATGGGGTATTGTGCGCCTATTATATTTTATTATATAATTTTTTCATTAATTACAGGGCGTGCGCCGCCGTCAGTAATGTTGCTCTTGCGGCAAAACAGCCGTAAAATATATGGAGGAGTGATTGCAAGCCTATGGAGCAAACTTCAATGGTTAAACCTGTTAAGCTGGGTAAAAACACTCGAATGACCTTTTCAAAAATCAATGAAGTCATCGACATGCCGAATCTGATTGAAATTCAAAAGGATTCATACAAATGGTTTGTTGAGGAGGGACTGAAGGAAGTTTTCAGAGATATGTCTGCTATAACCGATTACAGCGGCAATCTCCGATTAAGCTTTGTTGATTACCGTCTTGACGATACGCCGAAATACGACGTGACCGAGTGTAAAGCACGCGATACGACATATGCGGCTCCGCTTAGGGTTACCGCGCGTCTTGTTAACAATGAAACAGGCGAAATTAAAGAGAGCGAGGTTTCAATGGGTGATTTCCCGCTGATGACCGAGTCCGGCACCTTTGTTATAAACGGTGCGGAACGCGCCATTGTTTCTCAGCTGGTCCGTTCTCCGGGCGTTTATTTTGCCGAAAAGACCGACGAAAAAACGGGTAAAAAGCTTTTTTCCTCCACTATAATTCCGAACCGCGGTGCGTGGCTCGAGTATGAGACCTACGCTAATGACGTGCTTTATGTAAGAATTGATAAAAACCGCAAGCTTCCTATTACCACCTTTATCCGCGCTCTGGGCATTGGAACCAATGAACAGATAAGGGAGCTTTTCGGTGAGGACGAGAGGCTTTCCGCGACTCTTGAGGCGGACGATACAAAGTCTGTTGAGGACGCGCTTGTAGAAGTTTATAAGAAGATCCGCCCGAGCGAGCCGGTAACAATAGAGGGTGCTCAGAGCTATCTGGAACAGCTTTTCTTTGACCCCCACCGTTACGATATTTCAAGGGTAGGACGTTATAAATACAATAAAAAGTTAAGCATAGGCGCCCGAATAAGGGGTGCTGTGCTGTCGCGCCCTGTTATCGACCCGATGACCGGCGAGATCTTAGCCGATGCGGACACCACGGTAAGCCGTGAGCTTGCCGATACAATCGAGCGCAAGGGCGTTCTTGAAGCATATATCAACGTGATGGACAATGAAGGTAACGTCACCGAGGTAAAGGTTCTTTCGAACGGCATGGTTGACCTTTCGGATTTCACCGATTTCACTGCCGAGGAATTAGAAGAGCTTGAAGGCTTAGGTATAAACGAAAAGGTTTCTTTTGCGGTTCTTAAGGGGCTTCTTGAAAGCACAAACAGCAAGGAGGAGCTTCGCGAGGCGATTTTGGCGCATGCCGACGATCTTATCCCGAAGAATATCACGCTTGACGATATTTTTGCAAGCTTCAGCTATTTCTTAGGACTTCCGCACAATGTCGGAAATGTTGACGATATCGACCATTTAGGCAACCGCCGTATCCGTTCGGTCGGCGAGCTTTTACAGAACCAGTTCCGTATCGGTATTTCGAGAATGGAGAGGGTAGTCCGCGAGAAGATGAATCTTCAGGCGCAGGACCCCGACAGCATTACTCCCCAGTCTCTTATCAATATCCGCCCGGTAGTGGCGGCGATTAAGGAATTCTTCGGTTCTTCACCGCTGTCTCAGTTTATGGATCAGACCAACCCTCTGTCCGAGCTAACACACAAGCGCCGTCTGTCGGCGTTAGGCCCCGGCGGACTTTCCCGCGACCGCGCGTCGTTCGAAGTACGTGACGTTCATTATACCCATTACGGACGCATGTGCCCGATTGAAACCCCTGAAGGACCAAACATCGGTCTTATTTCCTATCTTGCTACCTTTGCGAAAATCAATAAGTACGGTTTTATCGAAACTCCTTTCCGCAAGGTTGACAAGGAAACCGGCAGAGTTTTGGACGAGGTTCGCTACATGACTGCCGACGTAGAGGACGATTATGTTGTAGCCCAGGCGAACGAGCCCTTGGACGAGAACGGCTACTTTGTAAATAAAAAGGTAAACGCCCGTTACCGTGACGGTTTCCAGGAGGTCGAGTCCTCCCGTGCCGATTACATGGACGTTTCGCCGAAAATGGTAGTATCGGTCGCCACCGCAATGATCCCGTTCCTTGAAAACGACGATACCAACCGTGCGCTGATGGGTTCAAACATGCAGAAGCAGGCAGTTCCGCTGCTGCGACCCGAAAATCCGATAGTTGCTACCGGAATGGAGTATAAAGCGGCTGTCGATTCGGGTGTCGTTGTGCTTGCAAAGCGCGCCGGCGAGGTCACCTATGTCAGCGCCGATTATATTAAAGTGCGCGCGAAAAACGGCGAGATTGACGAATATAAGCTTATTAAGTTCCTGCGTTCCAACCACGGAACCTGTATAAATCAGCGTCCTGTCGTTTCGGTAGGTCAGCAGGTAGCCGAAAACGAGGTTATCGCCGACGGTCCG
>JAEDNG010000010.1 GCA_016302625.1 Clostridiaceae bacterium | reverse complement strand
GATTCTTTTTCTGTTTTGTCAATCAATTTCCAATTATCTTCAGACATTTCTTTTCTACCAAATATTTTTTATATCCCAAGACGTTATAAATACGAAGAAGTTTTGGTTTGCGTTTTGTTTGTGAACTCGAGCAAGGCAAAGAAACTATGCGCTCGGACAAGGTATCATAGATAGTAAAACACGCTTTGTTATTGGCTTTCTTCTTTCGCCTCATATTTATTGACTATATTCCGGTACGGATAACCGCCTCGGAAAGCTCAACAACTATCCCGCCATAAAGAAAATTTTGTCGCGAACTCTTCCGCCGTGAACATATTGTTCATCACGTCAAGCATCGCGGAGGAGGAAAGATTTTCAGGCAAGGATAAATATTTCAAAAAGCTCTTTCGCTTTTCGCCGCTGTCCTTACAGCCCGAAAGTCCGAATTTAAACATATCCGCTTTGGTTATTTTTTTGAGCGTTTCAGCTTTATCGCAAAATACTCCGCTTTTTTTAAGGGCTTCCTCAATAATTTCCGGCGTCATTCCCTCAACACCCAAAAAGCCCTCCTTAGAGCCTGCGGATTTCCGCTTTTCCTTGCCCTTTAACTGCGGAACATATACGTTTATAATCTCCGAATCCCCTATGATTTTTTTAAGATACGAACGGATAACCGCTCCCGCGCTGTCGGAATCGGTCATAACTATAATGCCGTTTTTCTTCGCAAGGCTTCGTATCATGGCGCACTTTTCCCTATCCTTAAAAATCCCGAAGCCGTTAGTCGGAATTATAAGCGTGTCAATCACGTTTTCAAGCGTTATTTTATCGTACTTTCCCTCGACTATCACCGGCTGCTTTAGCTTAATCAACCGTTTCACCCTTTGCCGCAATATAAATAAGTCTTATTGTAAGCTGTTCAAGAATAATCCGCTCGTCCGCGCCGAAGGATTTAAGCCGCCTGTCCGCGTCAATCAGCGCGTCAAAGCTGAGCGCCAGTCTATTGAAATCAAATCCCGAAAGATCCCTCGCCGCACGTTCAAGCACAAATTCCCTGCCCTTATATCCGAAAATTTCCGCCGCGTCTTTAATATTTTTTCCGCTTTTTCGGCAAACGAAAAGTCTGTACATATCAACATATACCGAAGATACCGTATACAGAATCATCATCGGCTCAAGCCGCATAAAAAACAGCTCGTCCAAGGTTTTAAGCGCCATTTCCGCGTTCTTTGCAAGTATTTGCTTTGAGAGATTGTATACCGACGCTTCGGGCGTTTTCACGCATACATAATCGACATCCTGTTTGGTAATACAACCGGATGGCAAAAAAAAGCAAAGCTTGTCAAGCTCGTTTACAAGCGTGTTGATATCCTCTCCCGCGGTTTCCACCAAATACCTTGCCGCCGCAGGCTCCATTTTACAGCCGCGCTTTAATGCGCCGTCGGTCAGCATTTTTACAAGCTCGGGCGTACGTCGGTGATTTAAAAGCACAGCCGCTCCCCCGCACTTCTCGGCGGCAGAAGCAAGCTTTTTGAATTTTGAGCTTTTTTTTGCGTCTACTTCGATACTGTCAAACCAGATTATCAGCACAGCAGTATCGTTACCGTCCTTTGCCAACAGGCACAGCTTGTCAAAATCGCTCTTTGAGCAATGCTCGAAATCATAATCGCAAAGTATTATACACTTTTTGTCAGCAAGCACAGGCAATTGAGACAGCGCGTCGTAAACCTCCTGTAAATCGCAATCTGACCCAAATTTCGAATAGTTAAATATATCGTCCTTATCGGCGGTCATTTTACTGATTTTATCAACATACATTTTTTTGAGATAACCGTCGTCTCCGAATATTATGTAAACCGGAGCAAGCTTTCCTGCCTTAAGCTGATTTTTAAAGGTATCCTCATTTATTACCGCCATTTTAGCTTTCCTCCGCCCTCTCTGACAATTTTACTGTTCATCTTTTTTAATTTTAACATATCAGAGTGCTTTTTACAAGCAAATAAAGCCGAAATCACGCCGAACAGAACCGCAAGTGAGATTATAAACGGAATTTTGCCCAAAGTAACCGTCGCAAACGGAAGCGAGCCGAATTCATCTATAACAAAATCAATATATTTTACTACGATGTCCGACAAGACAAATAACGGTTTTGCGATAATTGGCAGGAAAAGGTTTAATACAAGCGCTGCCGCCGCAAAGGAAAGGGCTAATGTGACAGCCTCGGATATAAGCAAATTGGTGACGATTGATACCGTAGACGCGTACCCGAAAACATAAATCGTCACCGGAAGCGTAAAGATAAGGGCAAATACCGTTACCGACACCGCCGATATGATAATCAGCAAAATTCTGTTTTCGATAATCTTTTTCTCTTTAATATATTTCAAGCACGGAATCGAACAGGCAACGATTCCTAATGTAGATAAAACCGACAACTGAAATGAAATATTAAATATTGCAAAAGGCTCCGCAATAAGAATAAGCGAAACCGCACCTCCTAAAGTATTTTCCGGAGTATTCTCGCGGTTAAGCGCTATCCCTGCCGCATAAATAATATAACATATTCCTGCCCTTAAAATCGATTTTGTAAAGCCGCAGAGCGCCGTCACGAAAATAACCGTAAAAACAACCGTCAGCGCTTTTAAATACCGGTTATAGAAAAGCCTTTCTCCGAGATACGTCATTAGCATAACTATAACCGAAAGGTGCATTCCCGAAACCACCATAACATGGCTTACGCCAGCACTTTTTATGTGTCCGTAAAATTCGTCCGACAGATACGTCCTGTCGCCGGAAACTATTGCCGTAAGGGTCGCAGCCTGCTTATAACCCATATTCGCAAACAGAGTATCCGCAATATATTTCCTAATATTACCGATCAAATAAAGAATATAATCGCCCTTCTCATCTGTGACGGACGCGTTTAATATATTTCCCGAAAGATATATACCCTTAGAATAATTGTAAATTTTATATGTTTCATCAAAAGAGCTTATCTTTATACGAGCTTTCAGCGTATTTCCGCATTTAAACCCGCCGTTTTTATAAAAAGTGAATATGCGGGTTCCGTCGCGAAGTCCCTCGCAACCGTTTGCTTCCAAAACAGAGGAATAATAATTTCCGTGACTTTCAGAATCCTCAATAACAATAAATCTCCCCTCGACCGTACTTGAATCAGCCGTAACTGCTTCATCAATGCGGTTTTCCGTAATAAGAACGCTAACCGATACGGCGAAAAGCATAAACACGATAAAAATATACTTGTGTTTAATTTTCTTTTGAATCATAATAAAAAATACAGCAATTATAAGTAATCCGCAGCAAAATACAGCTATTCTTGAAAAGAAGCCTACAATACAGATAATACTGCATATAACCGCGCATAAAAGCATCGGGCGCTTTTTCATATAATCAAGCATCGTTGCAATCCCCATTTTTTACCAATATATTTCATGATACAACCTTTTTCTGAAAATTGCAAGACAATTCGATATTTCGAAAAATTTTTATTTTTTGTAGGTGATTGCAGCAATTAAAAGGATATTGCTTGATATTATAGGAAAAGTATGTTAAAATTAAAACAATATTTTCGGAGGGTGAAGCAAATATGAAAACAGTAGTATCGGTTATCGGAAAGGACGCCGTAGGCATAATTTCAAAGGTTAGCGCGGTCTGCGCCGAATGTAACGCTAATATCGTTGATATTACGCAGTCGGTTTTGCAGGATATGTTTGTAATGGTCATGCTTACCGAAATAGGCGGACTCAATTGCTCCTTTACCGAGTTTTCGGATAAAATGAAAGCCTTGGGCGCGGACAAAAAGCTTGATATCCGCGTTATGCACGAGGACATTTTCAATTCCATGCACCGCATTTAAAGAGGTACGATATGCTTAATATTAACGATATAATGGAAACCATAAATATGATTTCCGAGGAAAATCTTGATATCCGAACAATCACAATGGGTATTTCCCTTTTAGACTGCGCCGATTCAGACATTAAACGCTCCTGCGACAAGGTTTATGACAAAATCACCCGTCTCGCGGGAAAGCTTGTCGAGACGGGCGAAAATATTGAACGCGAATACGGTATTCCGATTATAAACAAACGCATCTCGGTCACCCCGATAGCCCTTTTAGCGGCTTCGGGCGGCGATCCGGTTATTTACGCGAAAACGCTCCAGCGTGCGGCAGACACAACCGGAGTAAACTTTATCGGCGGCTATTCCGCACTTGTTCATAAAGGCTTTTCGGCGGGCGATGAGGCGCTTATCCGCTCTATCCCGGAGGCACTCTCCGTCACCGAAAACATCTGCTCGTCGGTAAATATCGGCTCAACAAAATCGGGCATTAATATGGACGCGGTAAAGCTTATGGGCAAGGTTGTAAGACAAACCGCCGAGATAACCGCCGACCGCGAATGTATCGGCTGTGCAAAGCTTGTTGTGTTCTGCAATGCGGTTGAGGATAACCCGTTTATGGCAGGCGCTTTTCACGGCGTTGGTGAGCCTGACTGTGTTGTACACGTCGGCGTTTCTGGCCCCGGAGTTGTTCAGGCGGCACTTAAAAAATGCCCCGACGGAGATTTAGGCACGGTTGCCGAAACGATAAAGCGCACCGCCTTTAAAATAACCCGAATGGGTCAGCTTGTGGGAACAGAGGCTTCAAAGCGTTTGGGTGTTCCTTTCGGAATTGTTGACCTTTCCCTCGCCCCTACTCCTGCCGTCGGCGATTCGGTAGCGCATATTTTAGAGGAAATGGGACTTGAGACCTGCGGTATTCACGGCACTACCGCCGCTTTGGCGCTCCTTAACGACGCGGTCAAAAAAGGCGGCGTAATGGCGTCCTCCTCTGTCGGAGGGCTTTCGGGCGCCTTTATCCCCGTAACAGAGGACGCGGGAATGATCGACGCGGCGCGTTCGGGCGATTTACAGCTTGAAAAGCTTGAGGCAATGACCGCCGTTTGCTCTGTAGGTCTTGATATGATAGCGATTCCCGGCGAAACACCGGCGGAGGTTATCTCGGCAATTATAGCTGACGAGGCGGCAATCGGCATGGTAAACTCCAAAACCACCGCTGTAAGAGTAATACCCGCAATCGGCAAAAAGGCGGGCGAGGAGCTTAATTTCGGCGGACTTTTAGGCTCGGGTCCGATTATGAAAGTTAACCTTAACAAGAGTCCGAAGAAGTTTATCGACCGTGCAGGCAGAATCCCAGCACCGCTTCAAAGTCTTAAAAACTAAGCCATGAAAAAAAGTAATATTGTTCTTATCGGTATGCCGGGAGCAGGTAAAAGCACGGTAGGGGTCGTGCTTGCAAAGGCGGCGGGACTGGAGTTTGTCGATACCGACTTAATTATACAAAAGCAGACCGGCAGAAAATTGCAGGAAATTATAAATAATGACGGCATTGACGCATTTTTAAATACCGAGGGAGAAATCATTTCTGGGCTTAAATGTAAAAACTGCGTTATCGCCACAGGCGGAAGCGCGGTTTTCTCGGATAAGGCAATGAAAAATTTAAGCCGTGACGGAATTATAGTTTTCCTTGATGTACCGCTTACAGAAATTAAGCGTAGAGTTGACAACATCACTACACGCGGCATTGCAATGAAGCCCGGCGAAACACTTGAAACGGTATATAACGAGCGGCTTCCGCTCTATAAAAAATACGCCGATATAACCGTTTCCTGCAAAAATACCGAGCAAACGGTTGAAGAAATAATGAATAAGCTTTAGCAAAGCGGGCTGTCGCAAAGTACAGCCCGCTTGTTACTCGTTTAATTCCGCAATAGTCACGCCGTTTTCGCCCTCGCCGAAGGTTCCCGTGCGGAAAGTTTTTATATTTTTGTGTGAGCGCAGATGCGCCTGTACGGCTTTTCGGAGTGTCCCCGTGCCTTTTCCGTGAATTACGGTTATTGTTGTAATTCCCGACAGCACCGCGTTGTCTATATATTTATCAAGCTCTAAAATCGCCTCGTCAGACGCCATTCCACGCAGGTCAACCTCACCCGAAACCGAACGCTGACCGCGGGAAACAAGCCCCGATACACGACGGGTTTTCTTAATTTCGGTAGATTCACCTCCGTGCTTTTTAACGCGAAGATTGTCAAAATCCGTCCACATCTTAATTGAACCGGACATTACCAGCGCCTGTTTTTTATCGGGCTTCACATCTATAACCGTCGCGTCGCGGTTGATATCCGCAACAAGCACAATATCTCCCTTTGAAACGGAGGTGACCGCCTCGCCTGCGGCGGAGCGCTTTGTTACCGGGTCTGCGCTTTCTTCAAGCTCGTTTAAGGTTTTCTTGAAATCGGAGCGGGCTTTCTCCGCAAGCTTTGCCGCGTTTTCGGCGTTAAGCTGTTTTTTCATTTCTTCAAGCTCGTTTAACAGCTGTGACGATTTATACCTTGCGTTTTCAATTATTCGGTCGGCGGTCTCGCGTGTCTGCTCCATCAGCTTTTGCTGTTTAACGTCCAGCTCATGCTCGCGCTGTTCTGCTTTTTTGCGGGATTCGTCAAGCTTAATTCTGAGTAACTGAGCCTTTTTATGCTCCTCCTCCGCCTGATGCTTCGCGTTTTCAAGGGCTTCTACTACGCGCTCAAACCTCAGATCGTTATCCGAAACCTCGGCTTTTGCGTTTTCAATAATACTTTCATCAAGTCCAAGACGCTTTGAAATTGCAAACGCATTGGAGCGCCCCGGCATACCGATAATAAGCCGATAGGTGGGTTTAAGGGTTGTAACGTCAAATTCACAGGACGCGTTTTCCACCCTGTCGGTATCAATTGCGTACGACTTAAGCTCAGGATAGTGGGTTGTTGCGGCTATTTTCGTGCCGTAAATAGAAAGGCGCATTAAAATCGCCTTTGCAAGCGCCGCGCCCTCGACCGGATCGGTTCCGGCGCACAGCTCGTCAAAAAGCGCCAATGAATCGCTGTCCGCCTGCTCGGTTATCGATATTATGTTAACCATATGTGACGAAAAGGTGGAGAGCGACTGCTCAATGCTCTGCTCGTCGCCTATATCAGCGAATATTTTTGAGAAAACCGCTATCTGACTTCCGTCGTCCGTCGGAATCATCAGTCCGCACATAGTCATCATGGTAAGCAGTCCGATTGTTTTAAGTGTTACCGTCTTGCCGCCGGTGTTAGGTCCGGTGATTACAAGTGTATCGTAATCACGTCCCAGCTCCACCGTTACCGGAACGACAGTTTTGTAATTAATCAGAGGGTGCCGCGCCCGCTTTAAATATATATATCCGTCCTTGTTAATCTGCGGCATGGAGGCTTTCATTTTATAGGCAAGCCTTGCCTTGGCAAAAATCAGATTAAGCTCTGAGAGCGCCTTGTACGAATTAATAATACTGTCCGCAAAGCTTCCCGCCTCGGCTGACAGCTCGGACAGTATACGCTCGATTTCCTCTTCTTCTTTAAGCTTTAAAATGCGGATTTCGTTGTTTGTCTCAACCACCGACGCAGGCTCGATAAAAATTGTAGAGCCTGTCGCCGAGGTATCGTGAACAATACCGTTTATCTGCGACTTGTACTCGGCTTTTACGGGTACTACAAAACGTCCGTCGCGCTGGGTGATAATTGCCTCCTGCAAATATTTGGCACTCGGTCCCCGAACGGTTTTTTCAAGAATTTCGCGAATTTTGCCCGATTTTGCGGTTATTTTTCGCCTTATATCGTAAAGCGCGGGAGACGCGTTATCGTTAAGCTCCTCCTCCGATTTTATCGCAAAGCTGATTTTTTCCTCTAAATACTTATTTGGCACAAGCGAAAAGAAAAGCTCATCAAGCGAGCTTTTTTCCATACCCGAACACTCGTTTCTCCACGCCTTGACCGACCTTATTACTCTCAAAGTCTCCGCAACGTCGAGCAGCTCGGGTATAGACAGTACGCTTGAAGCCTCCGCGCGTCTTAGCGGCGACGAAACGTTTTTCGCCGCACCGAAGGAGGGCGCGGAATAGCGCGACATAAAGGTATACGCGTCGCCTGTGTTTTTAAGTGCCGATGCTACCGCGTTAATATCCGTATCGGGCACAAGCGCACGGGCATGCTCCGCCGCGTCGGAAAGGCAGGTTTCCTCCGCCAACATATCGAGAATTTTATCGAGTTCAAGAGTTTTTAAATATCTTTCGATATTATAATCCATGTTTTACTCCTTAATGCTGTTGTAAAAGTCTAAAGCCGCGAAACGGTTGTCGGTCTGGTACATAATGTATTCGCCGGTTAACTCGGAAAGTCGCTTTGCGCTCTCGTTAGGTACCGTAAATGAATACAGCTTCTGAAACTCGGAATATACAATATGCCGCATAGCCGAAAGTATAGTCCTGTCAATAGGCTCGGTCTTTATATCAGTCGGCTTACAGTCCTTGCAGTAAAGCGCGCCGCCCGACAGGTCGAAATACATTATATCGTCCTCAAATTTTCCGCAGCCGCCGCACGCCACCAAATCGGGCATAAAGCCGGAAATCGCCGCGGCTCGCAGCTCTGTTACCGCCTTAATAAGCGGCGGAAAGCGGTTTTCCTTGGTTAAAAAATGAAGTGAATTTAAAATAAGCCTTAGAAACTCGCCGTCAGGTGTTCCTGCTGAGACCATAACGCCGCTTAATTCGCAGAAATACTGCGCCAAAGCCAAAACCGATATATCGCTTCCTGCTCCGAAAAACACCCTTATCGGGGTAGCTTCGTAAATTTTATAGGTGTCCTTTTTCTTTAATACGGTAAAGCTCGAATATGTAAGCAGACTTGTAGCCGCACCTTTTTTGGATTTTATAGACTTTGCTCCCGACGCAAACGCGCGGATTATGCCGTAATCACGCGTAAAGAGAGTAACCAAACGGTCACTCTCCCCTACCTTCATTTCCTTTATCACTAAAGCTTCCGTTGTAAAACGCGTTTCCGTTTCCTTCACTGATTTCTTTCTCCCTGCGCGAATTTACAAAATTCAAATAATCGTCAACCTTACCGCTGAATAAAAATTTTTCCCATGATTTTTCAGTTTCCATTTACTTCCCCGCCTATAATAAAAGATAACATTAAAAGTTTTAGCTTTATGTTTTCTATTATGATAGGAAATTAAAGTAAACAGATTAATCTAATCCAAATGTATGAATCAAACCCTGACGGTTGCGCCAATCTTCCTTAACCTTTACCCATAATTTTACAGACGCGCGTATGCCGAAAAATTCCTCGATATCGCGCCTTGCAAGGGTTCCGATTTTTTTAAGCATCGCACCGCCCTTGCCGATTATAATACCCTTGTGAGACTCTTTCTCGCAAATAATCGTCGCTTCAACGTCTAAAATCGGCTCACCGTCCGCCGTGTCGCGCTCGACAAAGCGTTCAAGGTCGACCGCTATTCCGTGCGGCACCTCTTTGTCAAGCAAAATCAGCAGCTTTTCGCGAATCATCTCGGCAACCATGACCTTTTCGGGCTGGTCGGTTATGTCATCATCCGAGAAATAATGCGGCGACGTTTTTACAAACTTAAACGCCTCGCTTAAAAATATATCCACGCCGTCTCCCGTTTTTGCGGAAAGCGGCACGACCGCCTCAAACTCAAATTGACCCATATACTGAGCAATTAAAGTTAAAAGCTCCTCTTTATTTTCGAGAATGTCAATTTTATTGATAACAAGAACGGCTTTAAGCCGTCTTCTTTTAAGCTCTTTTATAAGCTCGGTTTCAGCCGGCGGCAGTCCGCCCTCAAGACTGAATTTCGGCTTTGCTTCAACCACAAGCACCGCCGCGTCAACATCCGCCATTCCGTCCCCGACAGCCTTGTTCATGCTTTTATCAAGCATGTTCCGCGGCTTATGAAAGCCGGGAGTGTCGATAAAAACAAGCTGGTCCGCGCCCTTTGTGTAAACGCCCATTATTTTAGTACGCGTGGTCTGAGGTTTGTCCGACACTATAGCGACCTTTTGACCCAAAATGCGGTTCATAAGCGACGACTTGCCGACATTCGGTCTGCCAATTATTGTGATAAAAGCGGATTTCTCGTTCATTTAACCGTTCCTTAAAAGTATTATGTAAACTTATATTTTATTGATAGCAAGACCCAGCGCGTCGAGTATTTCTTCCTCTTTTTCGCGCATTATCGTCTTTTCAAGTCCGCCCTTTTCATGGTCGTAGCCTAACAGATGAAGCATTGAATGAACCGTAAGAAAAGCCACCTCTCGCTCAATTCCGTGACCGTACAAATTTGCCTGCGCCAATGCGTGCTCAACCGAAATAACAATGTCTCCGAGCATTTTTGCGCCGGTTTCGGGGTTGGTATCGTAATTTCCGTTTTCACCTAAAGGGAAAGACAAAACGTCGGTTGACGAATCGATGTCGCGGAACTGCTTGTTCATTTCCTTTATCATTTCGTCGTTTACAAGCGTCACATTTACCTCCGCAGAATCCTCAAAGCCCTGAAACTTCAAGGTAGCGATGCACGCCTTTCTTATAAGCAGCCTTGTCCCCGTAGGCAGCTTGATTTTTTTCTGATTGTCCGTAATGTTTACTTTTACGCTCATTTCTTCTCAGCACTTCTTTCATAAGCTTTTATAATTTCCTGTACAAGCCGATGACGTACAACGTCCCTGCCCGTCAGATAATGGATTGCGATATCGTCAACATTTTTAAGGATACGAACAGCGTCTTTTAGCCCGGATTTTTTGCCGTCGGGCAAATCTATCTGAGTTATATCGCCCGTAACGACCGCCTTTGAGTTAAAACCCAAGCGGGTTAAAAACATCTTCATCTGCTCGGTCGTGGTATTCTGCGCTTCGTCTAAAATGATAAAGCTGTCATCAAGCGTTCTGCCGCGCATATAGGCAAGCGGTGCCACCTCAATATCGCCGCGCTCCTGGCATTTCTGAAAGTTTTCCGCTCCCATCATGTCGAACAGCGCGTCATAAAGCGGGCGGAGATACGGGTCGACCTTCTGCTGGAGGTCTCCCGGAAGAAAGCCCAACTTTTCACCTGCCTCAACAGCCGGACGGGTAAGAATTATCCGATTGACCTGCTTTGCACGAAAAGCGCTCACCGCGCTTGCCACCGCAAGATAGGTTTTTCCCGTTCCCGCAGGGCCTACGCCGATGGTAATGGTGTTTTGCTTGATTGCCTCGACATACTGCCTTTGACCGATGGTTTTAGGCTTGACCGGCTTGCCCTTTGATGTGATACAAACGCAGTTGGCATCGGTAACGGCGCTTAGCTTACCGTCCTCGCCGTCCTCAACGAGAGAAGCGACGTACTCTATGCTCTGGTCGGTAATCTGCTCGCCCTTGTTTATCATGGTGATTAAGCCTTCGACCGTGCGCGCCGCGTTCATAACATCATTCACGTCGCCTTTAATTTTTATCTGACTGCCGAACGAGGTTATTATAACGCTGTATTTTTTCTCGATGCGTTTAATATTCTCATCAAAATTACCGAACAGGTTTACGATTTGCTCAATACGTTCGATATCAACCGTTTGCTCAAACAAGCTTTCGTCTCCTTCAAATATTCACAAATATATTATATTATACCATAATTTCTCTCAATTTCCAGTATTAAATAATATAATTTCCTGATTTTCTATGTTCTCCTCTGCTGAAATCAGCATTTTTAGGCTCATTCCGCCCTCAATTTCGTCAATTTCACGATTTTTGACCTCAAAATCGCCGATATTTTCTAACTCCGTTTGCTCATAAAACAGCCTTTCAAGCTCTTTTTCAAGCTCTTTTTTTCCTAATGTAACCTCTTTTTCCTCGGTATATTCAAAAATTTTCGTATAAACTCTTATCGGAAGTCTTTTGCCGAGGAGCGATAAATTTTCGACCTTGGCATGTGCCTCGAAGCTTTTGTTCTCTTTTCCTAAATATAGCGGAATTTTAATACCGAAGACAGACAGAACGCTTTTTTTATTAGTTTTACCCGTTTTATTTATTTCTTTCCTTTTGTACTGTGCGGATACCGTTATCTCTCTTTCGGTTTTTGCCGTCACCGAGCCTGACGAATGAACAAATCTTGTGCCCGACGCGTTTTCAAGTATTCCGGAAACAAGCAGGTCGCCTTTCGCAACCGTATCGCCCACCTTCACAACACAGTTGCCCGAAGTCACATCTATTTTTGTTATTATCCCGTCCGCCGTAGCTTTAAGGTTAGTCGGTGTGTTAATATCAACCTTTTCGCCTATCTCGGTAACATTGACGGTAAGCCGGCAGCCCTCGATATTAAGCGACGCCCATGCCAGCTTATCTGTTTCCAAAAGAAGTTTTTGCCGTGCGTTTTTCGGATCTATATCCTTTTTGCTTATACCCTCGTAAATACCGATTTTATTGCATGCCGCTATAATCTCGCTTTCGGGAACGCTTTTGTTTCCGCAGACCTCAACCGACCAGACAAAACGCGACATAAAGGCGAGAATTGCGAAAAAAAGAGCCGCGCCTATCGGTATACCGAAACGGTTTTTATATTTTCTTTCGATAAAAGGCAGTCCGTGTTTCTTTAAAATATGCACCCTTATTCCGCTTTTTACTGTTATCTTCGGCAGCGCTTTAAAATCCCTGACGGTAATTAAACAGCGTATTTTTGCGCCTTTTCTTTTTGTATTCCAAAGCGAAATCCCGTTTTTAGCGCAGATATTCAGAATTTTCTCAGCTATATCTCCCGAAAATTCCACTTCCAGAAAACCTATAATAAATCTGTAAAGCCACAGCATAACATTCACCTAAACACAAAATTCGAGGGAGGAAATTTTCCCTTTAACGGTTATTGTCGTCCCCTCAAACGAAACGATATCAAAGCACCCTCCGCAAACCGTAAGGGCGCCTTTCGGTAATCTCAGCTTTAAATATGAATCGCTGTATTCGAGCACGCCCATACAGCCCTCGACGATTATTTCCCTATTGCCGAAAAGCTCCAAATGCGGCCCTTTAACATAATCGGACTCAAGCTGCATATCGGAACAGCCGAAAATCCGCCATTTCTCCTTCGGTTTATCGGATTTGAATTTAAATTTTTTTGACACTGCTTACAACTCCCCTGCAATTAATGTTATGAATTTATGATTATAATAATTCGTAAAAGCATATAGTTATTTTAGGAAAGCGGTGAGAAATCATGAAAAAGCCGAGCACGGTTATTTCCGCAGTTTGCGCGGTCGCGTTTGTTGTTCTGATAATTTTAAAACCCGGTCTTTGCACCGGCGGCGCCGCCGAGGGCATACTGCTGTCGGGACGGGTAATAATTCCCTCTCTTTTCCCTTTTACCGCCTGCGTGCTTTTTATTATGAAGTCCGGCGCGCTTGATATTTTTAAATTTGCCGCTCCCTTTACCAAAAAGGTTTTCGGGCTTTCGCCGGAACTGTTCAGCCTCATGCTTTTAAGCTTTATCGGCGGCTACCCAATCGGAGCAAAGCTTTTAAACGAAGCGGTAAAATTAAGGCGGATATCCCCTGAAAACGCGGGAATTATGCTTAATTACTGTGTAAACGCCGGTCCGGCGTTCGTTATATTGGCAGTCGGAGGCGGAATTATCGGCTCAAAAGCAGTCGGATATATACTGCTTGCCGCACATATTGTTTCTTCCTTTATTTTAAGCCTTGTTTTCGGTCGTTTTATTAAGGGTGAAGAAGCAAAAAAAGAAGAACAGGCATACAAAAGCACCGCAGATAACTTTGTAACCTGCGTTTCCGAGGCGGCAAGCGCAGTTTTCTCAATATGCGCTTACGTGATTTTCTTTTCAACAATTATTTCGTATATAAATTTTTATTCCGAAAAACTGCCGTTTATAAAATACTTTTCATCGCTTTTAGAGGTTACAAACGCGGTTTCAAAGACGCGGAACATATTAATAATCGCGTTTTTGTTAGGCTTTGCCGGCTTTTGCATATGGTGTCAGATAATTAGCGTGGGTGATCGTTTAAAAATCAGTTATCCGATTTTTGCGGCCTCAAGAATCGCTCACGGTCTGCTATCTGTAGGTATAACCGCTCTTTTGCTTAAAATATTTAATATCCCGCTCACGGTTTCCGCCGCGGTTCGTTTCGCTCCGTCGTACAGCACCCTTTCCCTCTCTGTTTCAATGCTCTGCATGGTGATAGTATTATTAATAACTCTTTATACAAAAAATAGGACTGGAAAAATCCTTGACGATATTGTATAATAAATAAAACCGCTATGAAAGCGGCGGAAAGGATGTAAATATGGCTCACGTATTTAATAAAAAGCTTCCCCATTCCTGCATGTACTGCGTATTCGGAAAGTCCTCACTTTTCACGGGCGAGGTGCTATGCAAAAAGCACGGAGTGACAGGCTCAAGAGATTCCTGCCGACATTACAAATACGACCCGATTAAGCGTATACCCGAGCAGGTTAAAATAGCCGATAACTATACTCCTGAGGATTTTTCGCTTTAGTTTCAGGAAAAAACTATTTGAAAATATTTTAAAAAAACGAAAATTTTTATTGACAAAACGAGCCGTTATGGTATAATAGTTCTTGCGCTACGGTGGATGTAGCTTAGTTGGTTAAAGCGCCAGTTTGTGGCACTGGAGACCGTGGGTTCGAGTCCCATCTTCCACCCCATAAAAAGCGGCTTGTTTAATCAAGTCGCTTTTTCAATAATTTAATATGCACCTTGGGGTGTCGTCAAGCGGTAAGACACAGCACTTTGACTGCTGCATGCGTAGGTT
>JAEDNG010000161.1 GCA_016302625.1 Clostridiaceae bacterium | reverse complement strand
ACAAGAATAATTATTCCGATTACAATAAAAATACTGAGCATTCCCACCGCTAAAAAGCGTATGTTGCTTATAAAATTCATTGGATTAAAGGTCATTTGTAATTCCTCCGTTACATAAAGAAGTTAAGGATAAGTCCGCCCGCAATAACCGAGGCTATCTGCCCCGATACGTTTACGCCTATCGACTGCATTAACAGGAAATTCTGCGGATCTTCCTTAAGCCCCATTTTGTGAACAACTCTGCCCGACATCGGAAATGCGGAAATCCCCGCCGCTCCGATCATCGGGTTTATTTTGTTTTTAAGGAAAATATTTAAGAATTTAGCAAAGATAACTCCGCCGGCAGTATCAAATATAAATGCGAAAAGACCTAAGCCTAAAATAAGCAGCGTGTCGGGCTTCAAGAATTTTTCCGCCTGCATTTGCGAGGCAATTGTAAGTCCTAAGAATATTGTAACGAGATTTGCCAGTACCTTTTGAGCGGTTTCTGAGAGGGAATTCAATACCCCGCATTCTCTTATAAGATTGCCGAACATTAAAAATCCGATAAGGGAGACCGATTCGGGAGCTACTATACCTGCGATTACGGTTATAATAATCGGGAACAGGATTTTTGTTAAGCGAGACACCTTTTTTTCAGTATAGGGCATTCTGATAAGGCGTTCCTTTTTTGTGGTAAGAAGCTTTATAACGGGCGGCTGGATTATAGGCACAAGCGCCATATATGAATATGCCGCAACCATTATCGCGCCCTGATAAGAGGAGTTGAGCTTTTGAGAAACGACAATTGCAGTAGGTCCGTCCGCCGCACCGATAATACCTATGGACGCCGCGTCGTTAAGGTCAAAGAACATCGACGCCGCACAGAATGTAAAGAAAATTCCGAACTGCGCCGCCGCGCCGAAAATCATAAGCTTGGGATTTGAAAGCAGGGGACCGAAATCAATCATCGCGCCGATACCGATAAAGAGTATCAGCGGAAACAGCTCGTTTGCGATACCCGCCGAGAAAAGGGTAGAGAGCGCGCCCTCCTGCACCTCCCCGTTTTGGAGAGTTCGGTCAATGGCGCCCGAAAATGGAATATTAACGAGAATAGTACCAAATCCCAGCGGCAACAGGAGAGTAGGCTCCATTTCGTACTTGATTGCAAGAAAAATGAGCAATCCGCCGATAAGCCACATTGTTACATACCGCCAGTCGGCAAGCTCGGCGGCATTTTTAATTAAGAAACCGAAATCATTTAAAGACATATTTTCCACCTTTCCTAAAATCACGGCAGAAAAAAAGACTTCCGCCGCACAAATAAGTACGGTAAAAGTCTTGCTGTTTAATGCAGCTGCGGGCAAAAGCCGTACTGACGCAGACTGCAACGGCGGGTAACACCGTTAGCTACTCCCTTAAACCTAAACGCATTATAGCATAATTTTCCTTAAATTACAAGATGCTATTATTATATGTGTTAAAAATAATTTTGCTTAATATATTATTGCGTTTTTGAGCGGTTTAATACGTATTATACTGCGGAATAAAGACGAAATGCCCGGAAAAAATAGATTTAACTTAGATTTAACGGTAATAGGGTTACAGACTTAACAAAACTTCCATATAATGCTTACAAACAAGGAAAAAGGAGTTAATAAGAAATGAAAAAAATAATCAGTTTAATTCTGACGGCGGGGTTGCTTATGGCGGCGCTGACAGGCTGCGGAAGCAAAGGCAATGACGCAATTTCAGTCCTTACCCGTGAAGAAGGTTCAGGCACAAGAGGAGCGTTTATCGAGCTGTTCGGAATCGAGCAGAAGGACGCGGACGGTAACAAGGTTGACAAAACGATAACAAGCGCGGAGAGCACTAACTCAACTTCGGTTATGATGACAACGGTTGAGGGAAATAAAAACGCGATAGGCTATGTCTCCTTAGGCTCGCTTGACGAAACAAAGGTTAAGGCGTTAAAGATTGACGGTAACACCGCCTCTGCCGAAAACGTGAAAAACGGCAGCTACAAAATAGCCCGTCCGTTCAATGTTGCGACAAAGGGCGACCCGACAGGCGTAGCGAGCGACTTCCTTAAATTTATTTTAAGTGAGGACGGTCAAAAGGTAGTAGAGGATAACGGATATATAAGTCAGGGCAACAACGGAAAATACACATCTTCTAATCAGTCGGGCAAAATCACGGTCGGCGGTTCTTCCTCTGTGACACCCGTTATGGAAAAGCTCAAAGAGGCTTATGTAAAGCTTAATCCCGACGTTACGGTTGACGTTCAACAGCAGGACTCCACCACAGGTATGACCGGAACAATCGACGGAGTTTACGATATCGGAATGGCATCCCGTGAGCTTAAGGACAGCGAAAAGGAAGCCGGACTTGTACCGCTTGTAATCGCAATGGACGGAATAGCGGTAATAGTAAATAAGGATAACGTAGCCGAGAGCATAACAAGCGAGCAGATTCTTAAAATCTACACAGGTGAAATCACCCTTTGGAGCGAAGTGAAATAACAATAATTTTTCAACCTCTTTCGGCGGCTCTCCCTTTAATTAAAAGGGAGGGCTTTGCCGCAGAAAAATTAAATTCAGGAGAAATGTATGAATCCCACACTTCAAAAAATTAAAGAAGCTTCCATGCGGACGGTTTTTATAATCTGCGCCTGCGTATCAATAGTCGCGGTACTGCTTATCTGCCTGTTTCTTTTTGCAAACGGTCTGCCGACCATAGGAAAAATCGGCGTGGGCGAGTTTTTGTTAGGTAAAGTTTGGAAGCCGCTTGAAAACAAATTCGGAATACTGCCTATGATAGTCGGCAGTATTTATGTCACGGCGGGAGCAATTATAATCGG
>JAEDNG010000009.1 GCA_016302625.1 Clostridiaceae bacterium | reverse complement strand
TGCAATATCGGCTTTAAGGGCTAAAGGTATTTATATAGGTACTCATATTTCCCGCATTGCGGGGGTTAAAGACCGCGAATTTGCTGATTACAAAGCGGATATTGAAGCGGTAAACAACAAGATTTTCGCTGTTCTTGACGATAATTGCTCCGAAAAAATGAAAGCGGCGGTAAATGACGCGAGAATAGACGGTGACAGCGTCGGCGGCGTGCTTGAAACGGCGGTTATCGGTCTGCCTGCAGGAGTAGGCGAGCCGTGGTTTGACAGTGTGGAAAGCAAGCTTTCCTCTGCGCTGTTCGGTATTCCCGCTATTAAGGGAGTAGAGTTCGGCGGCGGCTTTGGGCTATGCGATATGCGCGGAAGTGAAGCTAACGACCCGATAAGAATTGAAAACGGCGAAATTAAAACCCTTACAAACAATAGCGGTGGCATAAACGGCGGAATTACAAACGGTATGCCGGTTATCTTCCGCTGTGCGGTAAAGCCGACCTCTACAATTCACAAGGAACAGCAGACGGTTGATTTTATAAAGGGTGAAAACGTTGATTTTTTGGCGGGCGGCCGCCACGACCCCTGCATAGTGCACAGGGCGCGTGTGGTTATCGACAGTATAACCGCAGTGGTACTCTGCGACATATTGAGCGAACGCTTCGGAACTGACTGGTTGGTGGAATAATGGAATACGGTTGTATAGGCGAAAAATTAACCCACAGCTTTTCAAAAATAATTCATTCTAAAATTGCCGATTATAATTATGAGCTAAAGGAAATCGAAGCGCAAGACCTTGATAGCTTTATGAAAGCCGCAGATTTTAAGGCGATAAACGTTACAATTCCCTATAAGCAGGCGGTAATTCCTTACCTTTATGAAATAAGCGACACCGCAAGGAAAATCGGCGCGGTTAATACCGTTGTTAACAGAAACGGCAAGCTTTACGGCTACAACACCGATTACGAGGGTATGAGAGCGCTGATAAAGAGACAGGGCGCGGATTTAAAAAACAAAAAGGTCTTGGTTTTAGGCAGCGGCGGAACCTCTAAAACCGCGGCGGCAGTGGCGGAAAGCCTTGGAGCTACTGAGGTTTACAGGGTATCGAGAAACGGCAACGACGGTGCGGTTACATACGATTATGCCCTTTCAAAGCATATCGACGCACAGGCTATTATAAATACCACGCCTGTGGGAATGTACCCGAATATCGGGGAGTCGGCAGTAGATTTATCTCTTTTCAAAAATTTAGAATCGGTGACCGACGCGGTTTACAATCCGCTTTCCTCCGCACTTGTAACAAAAGCCAAAGAAATGGGAATAAACGCGGCAGGCGGGCTTTATATGCTTGTAGCTCAAGCGGTTTTTGCCTGTGAGAAATTCACGGAAAAATCTATTCCGACAAGTGTTACGGACAGCGTTTATAAAGAAATAATGCTCGATAAAAAGAATATTGTTTTAATCGGTATGCCCGGGTGCGGCAAGACTACAATAGGAAAAGCCGTCGCAAAGGAAATGAATAAAGATTTTATCGACACCGACGACGAAATTGTTATTAAAACAGGAATGTCCGTTCCCGATATATTTGAAAAATACGGTGAAAAGAAATTCCGAGAAATCGAAGCAGAGGTTATAAAAGAGGTTTCTGCAAGACAATCCGCGGTTATAGCTACGGGCGGAGGCGCGGTGCTTAATCACGAAAACGTTTCCCTTTTAAAGGAAAACGGACTTATAGTATTTATCGACCGCCCGCTTGACGATTTAGTGACGACCGACGACCGCCCGCTTTCTTCTAACAGACAGCTTTTAGAAAAGCGCTTCAAGGAAAGATACGGCATTTACAAATCGTCCGCTCAGGCGGAAATAAAAGCGGTTAAGGATTTAGACGCAAATATAGGCGCGGTGAAAGAGGTTTTCATAAATGAAGATTTTGGTGATTAACGGACCTAATATTAATATGTTAGGCATCAGAGAGCCGGGCATTTACGGCAAGGATAATTTTAATACTCTGTGCGAAACCGTAAAAAGCTATGCTATGGAAAACGGCATTGAGGTAAAGCTCTTTCAGTCCAATCACGAGGGGGCGCTGGTAGACGAAATTCAGGCGGCTTACGGCGTTTTTGACGGGATTGTGATAAATCCGGGAGCGTATACACACACAAGCATAGCCCTGCTTGACGCTGTAAAGGCGGTTTCAATTCCCACGGTAGAGGTGCATATCTCTGATGTTGCAAGCCGTGAGGACTTTAGGCAAATAAGCTACATCCGTGCCGCCTGCGTTAGAACAATCTGCGGTCACGGGATTAAGGGTTATACCGAGGCTATGGAATTTTTAAAGGATAATTACGGGGAAAATTCAAATGGTTGTAACTATAAATAAAAGCACTGCTTTCGGCAGAGTGCAGGCGCCGCCCTCAAAAAGTATGGCACACAGATATTTAATCTGCGCGGCGCTGTCGCCCGAAAGCGAGATAAAGGGAGTCAGATTTTCGGAGGATATTAAAGCGACACTTTCCTGCCTTGAAGCTCTGGGTGCCAATGTGGAAATTAGCGGAGATACCGTAAAAATAGGCGGAATAGATATAGACAAGGGGATTAAATCCGATAAGCTTTTCTGCAATGAATCGGGCAGTACGTTAAGGTTTTTAATTCCGCTTTGCCTGCTTTTTGATAAAAAAATCACCCTTTCGGGCACAAAACGGCTGATGGAACGCTCACTTTCGGTCTACGCCGATATTTGCAAGGCTACCGGTTTGGAATTTAATCAGAGTGCTGACACGGTAACCGTTAAGGGTAAACTTCAAGCGGGAAAATACGCCGTCAGGGGTGACATTTCAAGCCAGTTTATAAGCGGACTTATGTTTGCTTTGCCGCTACTGCCTCACGACAGCATTATTGATATTACGGGAGCGATTGAGAGCGGGTCTTACCTTGGAATGACGGTAAAGGCGCTCGCCGATTTCGGGGTGAGAATCAGCCGCACCGACGAGCATACGATATATATTAAGGGAAATCAGACCTATAAACCGCGAAGTTTTACCGTCGAGGGTGATTATTCAAACGCCGCATTTTTTGAGGCGCTGAACGCTTTAGGCGGAAATGTCGCGGTGTCGGGTCTTAAAAAGGATACCTGCCAGGGCGACGCGGTTTATAAAAAGCTGTTCGGCAAAATCGTGCGCGGCACTCCCGAAATTGATATTTCCGACTGTCCCGATTTAGGCCCCGTGCTTATGGCGACGGCAGCGGCAAACAACGGCGCGCACTTTACGGGCACCCACCGCCTTAAAATTAAGGAGAGCGACAGGGGAGCTGCTATGGCGGAGGAGCTTTCAAAATTCGGCTGTCATACCGAAATAAATGACAACGATATCACCGTGCACGGCTGTGCGCTCAAAACTCCCGAATTGCCGCTTTACGGACACAACGACCACAGGATTGTAATGTCTCTCGCGGTTTTATGCACCTTAACAGGCGGACAAATATACGGCGCTCAGGCGGTTGCAAAAAGCTTTCCCGATTTCTTTGAGCGGTTTTCGTCGCTCGGTATAGATTTAGAGGTTGAAAAATAATGAAGTTAAACAAGGATATGAACATATTAATAGTAGGCTTGGGACTTTTGGGCGGCAGCTACGCCGAGTCGCTTAAAAAGCAGGGCTATAAGGTAAGCGCTATAACCAGAAGTCAGTCCTCGGTGGATTTTGCGCTCAGTAAGGGTATAATCGACTACGGCACGACAAAGGTTGAACCCGAATTGCTGGCACAAGCCGATTTGGTTATTATTGCGCTTTATCCCCATGTTTTTATCGAGTGGATAAGGAAAAATCAGAGCCTTTTAAAAAGCGGCGCGGTCATAACCGACGTTACGGGCGTTAAGGGCTGCATCGTCGGAAAAGTTCAGGACATTTTAAGAGACGATGTTGAATTTATCGCCGCCCACCCGATGGCGGGCAGAGAGGTCTGCGGCGTGCAGAACAGCACCGATGAGATTTTTAAGGGCGCTAACTACATTGTAGTCCCGACCGAAAAAAACACCATGGGCGCAATCGAGCTTTGCAGAGATTTGGGCGAAAAGTTAGGCTTTCGTCAGGTGTCGGAGCTGTCGGTTACAATGCACGATAAAATGATAGCCTTTCTCTCCCAGCTTACCCACTGTATTGCCGTTTCGCTTATGTGCGCTAACAACACGCCCGACCTTGAGTACTATACCGGCGACTCGTTCAGGGATTTAACGCGAATTGCAAAAATTAACGACGAGATGTGGAGCGAGCTCTTCCTTGATAACAGAGAAGCCCTGCTTACCGAAATGGAGCGGTTCAGGACTTCGTTTGACGAGCTTTACGAAAAAATCAAATCGGGCGACAGAGACGGTATGCGCGAGATGATGAGACTTTCAACCGAGCGCAGAAAGCGCTTCGACAAGCATATATAAGGGGAAAAAGCTATGAATATGACATTTAAAAGAAAGCTGCCGATTCCGCAGCAGATAAAAACCCGCTATCCCGTAACTGAAGAGATGACTAAGGTAAAGGCAAAACGTGATGAGGAGCTAAGAAGGATATTTAAAGGCGAATCGGATAAATTTATACTTGTAATCGGTCCTTGCTCGGCGGATAGCCGAGAGCCGGTGCTCGATTATATTTCGAGACTTCGCACAGTCGAGGACGAGGTAAAAGATAAAATACTGATAGTGCCCAGAATTTACACAAACAAGCCCCGCACCACAGGCGACGGCTATAAGGGCATGCTTCACCAGCCCGACCCCAACGAAACGCCCGATATGCTAAAAGGTATTGTGGCGATAAGGGATTTACATATGGCGGCTCTTCGCGATTACGGCTTTTCCTGTGCGGACGAGATGCTTTATCCCGACAATCACCGTTATCTTTCAGACCTGCTTTCTTATGTAGCCGTCGGTGCGCGTTCGGTTGAAAATCAACAGCACAGGCTGACAGCAAGCGGGCTTGATATTCCCGTCGGAATGAAAAACCCGACGAGCGGCGACCTTGGCATTATGATGAACTCGATAACCGCCGCACAGCACGTGCATACCTTTATTTACCGCGGCTGGGAGGTTTCAAGCGAGGGCAACCCTTATGCCCACGCGATTCTTCGCGGATATACCGATTTCACCGGAAAGAGCGTGTCAAACTACCACTACGAGGATTTAGTCAAGCTTTACGAGCTTTACGGTACGACGGGTCTTGCCAATCCCGCGGTTATAGTTGATACAAACCACGCAAATTCAGGCAAGCAATGCCTTGAACAGGTGAGAATTGCAAAGGACGTTGTATACAGCTGCAATCATAACAAGGACATACGCTCAATGGTAAAGGGACTAATGATTGAAAGCTACATAGAGGACGGCGCGCAGAAGATAGGCGAGCATATATACGGCAAGTCGATTACCGACCCCTGCCTCGGTTGGGAGAAATCAAAGAAGCTTATCTATAAGATAGCCGATACGCTGAAATAGGGTGAAAAAATGGAAACCTACATACATAAGGTGCATTATTACGAAACCGATAAAATGGGCTTTGTCCATCACTCGAACTATATTCGCTGGTTCGAGGAGGCAAGAAGCGATTTTTTCGATAAAATCGGCGCGCCGTATACGGTCACCGAAAGCATGGGAATTATAAGTCCGGTGCTTTCTGTCAGCTGTGAATATAAGAAATCCTGCTATTACGGCGAGGATATTTTGATTTGTGTAACCTTGGAAAAGGTCGGAAACGTTAAATTTTTCGTAAGCTACAAGGTCATGTCTAAAGACGGTGAGCTTCGCGCCACGGGTACCTCGTCGCATTGCTTTTTAAACAGTGAGGGACAGGTGATTTCACTCAAGCGCGTCCGTCCCGAGCTTTTCGAGGTTTTAAAAGCCAACGAAGCGGGCGAAATTTAGGGATTGCAGCGCTTGCAGGGAGTGTAGCCCTCGCTGACGGCTTTATCTCGGCTTGAAAAGATGACGCGGTTGCTGTCTTTCATGTTCTTTGCCGAGCCGCAGTCTGATTTATGGAAAACATGCGAATTTGAATTACCTATGTATTCGGCGGTGCTTGAAGGACTCGTTTTCGACGGCGCCGCCGGCTTTATTTCATCGGCAGGTATGGCTTCGGGCATTGAGGAGTCGCTCTCCTGAACGGACGAGCCTGTGCGGTAGCCGTTTACGGTATTATCGGTCGGGAAATTTACGGTTATTTGCTCGTGCGAGTCGGTATTAACCGTGATATCAGCGGCGGAACAGCCGCAAAGTAAAAGCATAATTAATATTAAAGCCGTTATCCTTTTCATAATTACCTCTTAAAGTCAGTGATTTTAATTATTTAGTAATTCTTCGTACTTTTTATTAAGCACTTTAGCAAATGCGATTATTTCTATATCAGTAACAAATCGTTTTCCGCATTCTATGCGTTGAATAGCATTTTTATCAATATCTATCCCAACTAATTGCATTCTGTCAGCAAGTTCCCTTTGGGAAATTTGTAAATCCGTACGAAATTTGGATATATTTTTACCGCAAATATTATTTAGTCCATTGCTGTTTTTATTTATAAACATAGAACTTCCTCCATTATTGACATTTAGTGCTTGTCAATACTTAAATTATATTGTATAACCTAACAAAGCGTGACATTTATAGAATGTCAAAAACGGTGACTTGAAAATCAAAGGAATAAATGCTATATTAAAAGAAAACAAAGCCTCCCTCGTCAGAGGGAGCTGAATGACTTACCATAGAATTAACTTGAGGTGATTTGGTGAATTATTATGCCGACCCGCAAAAGCTAACGGAACTTAAAGCTAAAGCCAACCGTTTGCCGCAGACGCCGGGCGTTTATATAATGAAGGATAAAAAGGATGTAATTATATATATAGGTAAGGCAAAGGCGCTTAAAAACCGTGTGACCCAGTATTTCGGCAGCGGAAATCAACATACCGAAAAGGTAAAGCGCATGGTTTCAAACGTCGATCATTTTGAATATATACTATGTGACAGCGAATTTGAGGCTTTGATACTCGAAAACTCGCTTATTAAACAAAATCAGCCTAAGTATAACATACTCCTTAAAGACGACAAGGGATATTCCTATATTAAGATTACAAACGACAAATGGAAAAAGCTTACCACCGCGAAAGCGGCGGACAAAAACGGCGAGTATATAGGGCCTTATTCCTCGGCTTATGTCGTAAAGGAAACCGTGGACGAGGCAAGGAAGATTTTTAAGCTGCCCGACTGCACAAGAAGCTTTGACAAGCCGTCAAAGCCCTGCCTTAACTACCATATCGGACTTTGCGACGCTCCCTGCAGGGGAAAAATAAGTCTTGCCGACTACCTTGAAACGGTAAATTCGGCGGTTGAGTTTATTAAGAACGGCGGCTCTGACAGCGAGACGGTGGAAAAATTAGAGGAAAAAATGCTTGCCGCCGCCGAAAAGCTTCAGTTTGAAACCGCTGCGAAATTAAGAGACAGGATAAACGCGATAAATAAAATCAGAGAAAAGCAAAAGGTTGTTCGCGCGCCCTATAAGAGCGAGGACGTTATTGCCTCTGCGATTATCGGAGAGACCGCCTGCGTCGAGGTGATTGTTTTCCGCAATTACCGGCTTTCGGATAAAAAGCATTTTATAATCGACGGTGTGTCGGACAGGGAAAATCTTTACAGCGAGTTTTTACAGCGGTATTATTCGGATAATACCGATATTCCATCCCGTGTTTTAATTGATACGGATTCAGATTTCAGCTTGAACGAGCGGTGGCTTACCGAAAAATCGGGGCATAAGGTCAGCTTTATTAACCCGAAGCAGGGCGAGCAAAAGGCGCTCCTTGATATGTGCCTTGCAAACGCCGCTGAAAATATCTCGGAAAAAACCGAAAGAACAGGCAGGGAAATGTCGGTGTTAGACGAGCTTTCGCGCCTGCTCGGACTGTCAAGCGCGCCCCGCTATATCGAGGCGTACGATATTTCAAATACGGCAGGGACAGAAAATGTCGCCGGAATGATAGTTTATAAGGACGCAAGACCCTTTAAGCCTGCTTACAAGCGGTTTAAAATCAAAGGCTTTTCCGGTCAGGACGATTTCCGTTCTATGGCGGAGGTGCTTGACCGCCGTTTTACCGAATACGAAAAAGGGGAGGACGAGGGATTTTCTGTGCTTCCCGATTTAATACTGTTAGACGGCGGCCTCGGTCAGATGTCGGCGGTAGCGCCCATACTTCAAAAGCACGGAATAACCGTTCCGGTTTTCGGAATGGTAAAGGATTCAAAGCACAGGACAAGAGCAATCGCGGCACAGGGCGGAGATATCGCGATAAAATCAAACCGCGCGGCGTTTACCTTTATAACAGGTATTCAGGACGAGGTTCACCGCTTTGCGATAGGCTATCACAAGAACAGGAGAAGCAAGGCAATGCTTAGTTCCGAGCTTCTTGAAATCGAGGGGATAGGCAAGTCGCGCGCCGCCGCGCTGTTAAAGTATTTTAAAACGGTAAAGGCGATAAAAACCGCGTCAATCGACGAGCTTGCGGCGGTCTGTGGAATGAACAAATCCGCCGCAGAAAGCGTATACAGGTATTTTCACACCGGCAACTCATAGACTTTTTTAATAATTTGTAAATTTTTTGTTGACAAGCGTCATTTACTGTGATATTATCTACATTGTAATAATTTTGATAGAGGTGCGGCAGGTCAATAGTAGCGCTGTTTTAAGTCGGCAGACGGCGGCGTGAAAGGGGCGGCCGCCGAAACGCTGCTTTTGCTGCCGCGGAAGCTCCGTTGGTCTGTTGCAGAATATGTAACCGACTGTCACAAAAGTGGAGCGCTATCGTTTTTATCTGTTTTTAAACGTGACTGCTCTTTATACGCAGCCGCGTTTTTTTATTTTAGGAGGTTTAAAAAATGAAAAAAGGGGTCACAAGCAAAATTATTTTTGCGCTTATCGTAGTGGCTTTCGTTATCGTCTGCTTTATTCAGTCGCCGATAACAAGCCCGGTAAACTCGCTCTGGTCGCTTCTGCCGCCGGTAGTCGCGATCGGTCTTGCACTAATCACAAAAGAGGTTTATTCCTCGCTTTTCCTCGGTATTGTTACCGGAGGACTGCTCTGCATGTTCTCGTCAAATCCTATCTTGGTTGACGAAGAGCCTATCGGAAAGGGCTTTACCGCTCTTTTCAACGCGGTTGTTAACGAGGGAATCATCAAAAACCTTTCGGATTCATGGAATGTAGGAATTTTAGTTTTTCTTGTAGTTCTCGGAATTATTGTCGTGCTTATGAACCGTGCAGGCGGCAGCCGAGCTTACGGTGAATGGGCTGTCAGAAAGATCAAGACCCGCAAGGGCGCTTCGCTTGCGACCTTCGGACTCGGCGCGCTGATATTCGTGGACGATTATTTTAACTGCTTAACCGTAGGCTCTGTTATGCGTCCGGTTACCGATTCTCACAAGATCTCCCGCGCGAAGCTCGCTTATCTTATCGACGCGACAGCCGCACCGATCTGCATTATTGCTCCTATCTCCTCTTGGGCGGCGGCAGTCAGCGGAACGGTCGAGGGCGTTAACGGAATTTCGCTCTTTATCAAAACCATTCCGTATAATATGTATGCCTTGCTTACGATACTTATGGTAATACTTATGTCGGTTTTAGACGTTGATTTCGGATCGATGCGCACACATGAGCTTAACGCCGCAAAGGGCGATTTGTTCACAACCGGCGAAAATGATTATTCCGCTTCTTCCGAAGCTCCGGTCACTACTAAAGGCAAGGTTATCGATCTTGTTCTTCCTGTTATCGTACTTATAACCCTTTGCGTTATCGGCATGATTTATACCGGCGGTTTCTTCTCTGGCACAAACTTTATTGACGCTTTTGCCGAGTGCGACGCGGCTTACGGACTGTCGTTAGGCTCGATAGCGGCGCTTATCCTTATTGTAATTTACTATATCTGCCGCAGAGTTTTAAGCTTTAGTGACTGCATGAGTGCTGTCCCCGAGGGCTTTAAGCAGATGGTTCCGGCAATCCTTATTCTTACCTTTGCCTGGGCGCTAAAATCCATGACCGGACTTCTTGAAGCAGGTACTTATGTTTCCTCGCTCGTTGAGTCGGCTACAGCGGTTCAGATTCTTCTGCCCGCTATCCTGTTTGTTGTAGCTGTCGGTCTTGCCTTTGCAACCGGTACTTCATGGGGTACCTTCGGTATTCTGATACCTATTGTAACAGGAGTATTTGAAAAGGATCTTGCAAACGTGTCCTCTACCGGCGCTATTCCGTCAATGGTTGTTATCTGCATTTCAGCCTGCCTTGCCGGCGCTGTATGCGGCGACCATTGTTCTCCGATTTCGGATACCACGATTATGGCGTCCACAGGCGCACAGTGCAATCACGTCAATCACGTTTCGACCCAGCTGCCTTATGCGCTTACCGTCGCGGCTATCTCGCTTGTCTGCTATCTGCTTGCGGGCTTTGTTCAGAACGTGTTTGTAATTCTCGGAACAGGTATTGTTCTCCTTGTTGCGCTTATGCTGATACTTCATTTTGTGAACGGCAAAAAGGCTGACGCTTAAAAACAGTTGAAATTAAACTCCGATACGGCTATAATGGTTGTGTCGGAGTTATTTTTTGTTTGGAGAGCATAAATTGGAAAGAAATTTAGAAAAACATGTTGAAATAGAACGGAGTATAATCAAAAAATTCCGCAAGCCTATATGGAATAATTTTATCGGCGCTGTGCAGGAATATGAGCTTATTTCCGCGGGGGATAGGATAGCTGTCTGCATTTCGGGCGGCAAGGATTCAATGTTGCTTGCAAAATGTATGCAGCAGCTTCAAAAACACAGCGAGATACCCTTTGAATGTATTTATCTTGTTATGGACCCCGGCTATAATAAAGAAAACCGCGAGTTGATTGAACACAACGCGCGGATTATGAATATTGATATTACGGTTTTTGAAAGCAATATTTTTGATGTAACCGAAAACGCGGGCGGTTCGCCCTGCTACCTTTGCGCCCGTATGCGGCGCGGCTGTCTTTACGGCAAGGCAAAGGAGCTCGGCTGCAACAAAATCGCGCTCGGACACCATTTTAACGACGTTATCGAGACGGTTTTGATGAGCATGATGTATTCCTCGGAAATCAAAACCATGCCGCCAAAGCTTCACAGCACCAATTTTGAGGGAATGGAGCTTATCCGTCCGCTTTACAAGGTAAAGGAAAAGGACATAATCGCCTTTTCAAATTATAACGGACTTGAATTTTTACAGTGCGCCTGCAAATTTACCGAAAACAGCGCACATAACGAAAGCCTTTCAAAGCGTAAGGAAATTAAATCGCTTATCGAGGAGATTAAAAAGGTCAATCCGAATGTGGACGATAATATTTTCAGAAGCATACACAATGTAAATATGGCGACAATCCCCGGCTGGCGCGACCGCGATTCGGGAGAGCTTCATTCCTTTTTGGAAAATTATTAATCGATTATAAGCTTTGTATCCCTAGCAAAAAAGAAAATGTACTGTTGGGCGATACCGGCGTACGGCTTTGCGCAATCGGGCAGCTCGCCGCCGAAAAGGGTTTCCATCGCGCGTTTTATCCACACGTCTTTCGGGAACGCGTCGGCGTGCTCAAGCGCGAAAAGCAGAACGCAGTCGGCAACCTTGGGACCTACGCCCTTAATTTTCATAAGCTCGTCTCGGGCTTCGTCGGTCGATATTTCTTTAAGCCTTTCAAGCCGGATTTCGCCCGACGCGACCTTATTTGCCGCGTCAAGTATGTATTTCGCGCGAAAGCCGCTTCGAAGCACGCTTAAATCCTCTAAATCAAGTCCCGCGATTTTTTCGGCGGCAGGGAAGGTGTAAAAGCCGCCCTTATCCTCCCCGAAATTCTCGCAAAGCCGTGAAATAATCCCCTTTATACGCTTGATATTGTTATTTTGCGAGATTATAAAGGAACAGAGTGTTTCCCACGGCTCCTGATTTAAAATTCTTATTCCGTGCGCGTATTCCGCCGCGTTTTTAAGCGTCTCGTTTTCGCTTATCGCTTCTACGATTTTATCATAATCGCGGTCAAGGTCAAAATAATGCCGCCAGATATTTTCAAAATCTTCCTTCGCGGTATTGTAAAGCACCACCGTGCCGTCGTTAAGCTTTTCAAGCTCCAAATATTTTCCGAAAGCGACGCCGTGCCAGACGCCGTTCCCGTTTTCCTCCCAGCGGAACGCCTGACCGCAGTCGAGGCTGTGCGGCAGATCAAAGCTGCCGATATTTGATACATATACATTATTATTGTCGAATTTTGCGGAAAACATGTAATCACCGAATATATTATACATTAAAATTAAAAAATATCAATATACAAAAACAGGAGAGTCATTATGAGAGACGATATTTGCACCATACCCGTAAGCGAGGTTTTTGAGAAAACCGACGGCTGCCCGATATGCCGTATGCGGGACACGATCGAGGAGAGAATGATTGACTACATTTTAGGCGACGCCATGATGGAGCCTGATGTACGGATTGAAACCAACAAGGTCGGCTTCTGCGAATATCACTACGGTAAAATGATGTCAAGGCGGGGCAGACTTCAGCTTGCTCTTATGCTACAGACTCATATTAACGAGATAAACGACAGTATTTTTAAGAAAAAGCTTTTTAATTCCGCCTCAAAAAAGGAGGCAAATGCGAAAAAAGTCAGCGAGTCCTGCTTTATCTGCTCAAAAATCGAGTGGGGACTTTCCCGCATGATTGACACGGTCTACCGCTGCTATGAAAACGAGCGGGATTTCAGGGATATGTTCAATAATCAGGAAATGTTCTGCCTGCCGCATTACGAAAGGTTATTAGGCGGTGCGTCAAAGAAGAATATGCACAGTCACGGCTCGGAATTTGCGGAGAACCTTAACCGCATTACCGCCGAATATTCAAAAAATCTGTACGCCGATTTATCAAAATACTGCACCATGTACGATTATAGGAGCAAAGAAAACTCCGACTGGGGTAACAGCCGAAACGCGGTTGAAAGGGCGGTCGCTTTTTTAAACGGAAGAACTTATGATGAGGAATAATTTACATAATACGCGGTTTTATGTCGATTAGTGGATAACTTTTCCTTTAAATAAGGGGGTTAATCAACTTTTCCACCGAGTTATCCACTTTTTTATGTTAACTTGAATAGCTTTCCGTTTTTTTGCCCACAATAAAATTAAAACGTAAAGGGGCGGAAAGCTATGGTTAAAGGCGTCAGTAAAACTGTTATAGTAGTAAACAATACAGGAAGCAAGCTGTTTGAAAAAATCGTATTTTACGTTACTCCGGAATACGGAAATTTAAGCGCAAAGCAGCTTAAAAAGGCGGCGGGAAACTTTTCTTTCAATTATGATGAAAACTTTTCAGGTAAAAGAATGCTTCGGAATAGGATAAAACGAAAAAAACAGATACGCGCTTTGGCGATTTCAGGCGCGGTTTTGCTGGCGGCGGCGGTGGCGCTTATAATTATATTGTAAATAAATTATTAAAAATGCAGGAAGATTATCAGTCGTTCTTGCATTTATTTTTTTTATGCATTATAATAAACTGGTATAATACTGTGGGAATGGTGTGTATATGAAAGAAATATGGAAAAACGGCGCAAAGCTGTTTTTAAAAATCATTGTTGTAAATATAATGTGCTTTTTTATTGTTATTTCGTTCAGTGTTCTGTCAACCGCTGCCTTTACAAAGAATGTCGGTTACAAGGCTTACGGTACTACAAGCGACAGCAGTGAAACTAAAGAGCTGTATACCTATTACTATGACGACGGCGAGGACACGAAAAAAGCGGAGTACGAGGGTCAGGGATATACCGTGACAGAGTCTTCGATTCGTTCCGAAATATCCGGAACCGGAAAGGCGGTATTCCTTACCGTTTCACAGATTTTCTGTTTGCTTATTCTCATTTCTTTCATCTATCCGAACATTTGGCATATCGGTACGACCGACAGCAATCTTGTGAAATTCAAGCATAAAAAAGAGGACAGGCTTAAAGGCTTTAAAATCGGCGCGGTAGCGGTGATTCCGGCGTATTTGCTTTTGATTTTCTTAGTTGTTGCGAAAGCAGGCGCTGTCCCCGATTTTCCGGTTGTGCTTTATAAATTTTTAAACTCGTCGTTATATTCCCTGATAGAAGTTATTTTAGGCAGTACGGTAAAGGTCGGAGAACTGGCGGTTTGGAGACTGATACTTCTATTTGTTTTACCGCTTATTGTACCCGCGGTCAGCGGAATAGCGTACATTTTAGGATTTAAAAATTTCTCAATCGGCGAAAAGCTGGTTTATAAGAAAAAGTAAAGCAGGGAGAGAATAATGGCTGGTTTTTTTGGTTTATTCAATTATGAAAAAGAGGGTCCGGGCATTTCAAAAAACGCCCCCAAAAAGAAAACCTTTATAGTTTTCTTTGAAACCTTTTTCCGCAATTTCTGGAAGTTTATTGTTATTAACATTGTTTACGGTATTGTTTCAATTCCGGTTTTAACTAACGGACTTGCGGCGGCGGGGCTTACAAATGTTACCCGAAATATCGCAAGGGATAAGCATTCCTTTGGCACGAGTGATTTTTTTGAGACGATAAAAAAGAACTGGAAACAAGCTTTACCTGCCGGAATAATCAAGGTATTGATTTATTTGATTTTAGGTTTCGACTTGTACTTCTTCTATACCGGCGGCGA
>JAEDNG010000008.1 GCA_016302625.1 Clostridiaceae bacterium | reverse complement strand
CTTTCATGCTCGGTGCATTTAGGTATATGCGTATGTCCGTTAAGGAGAATATCGCCTTTGCACAAGGGCGGTAGCTTTTCCTCGTTATAAACATGCCCGTGGGTGGCGTATATAATTCTGTCGCCTGCCGGAATTACAGCATAATCCGCAAGCAGAGGAAAATCGAGCACCATCTGGTCGACCTCGGTATCGCAGTTACCGCGCACGCAGAAAAGCCTGCTTCTTAGCGGGTTAAGCATTGATATAACGCTCTTGGGCGAATATTCTTTCGGTAAATCGTTGCGCGGACCGTGGTAAAGAATATCACCGAGCAGTAACATTCTGTCCGCTTTTTCTTCTTCAAAAGCTTCAAGCAAAAGCTTACAGTAATAAGCTGAGCCGTGAATATCCGAAGCAATCAATAATTTCATTTTTTACCCTTAGCCCGCAATCAGGAAGTAAAGCACCACTATAACGCCCAAAACTATTCTGTAATATCCGAAAACGGCAAAATCGTGCTTTCTGATATAGCTCATTAAAAATCTGATAACCAATACCGAAACAATAAAGGCGGTTATCATTCCGACAAGCAAAACCGCAAGCTCGGTGCCCGTAAAATCAAGACCGAATTTTAAAAGCTTAATAAAGCTTGCGCCGAACATTACCGGAACCGCTAAATAAAAGCTGAATTCCGCCGCCGCAACGCGCGAAACGCCGAGAATTATAGCGCCCAGAATGGTTGAGCCGCTCCGTGAAGTTCCCGGTATTAAGGACAGCGCCTGAAACAAGCCGATAAACAGCGCGGTTTTATAAGAAATATCGTCGATAGTCCCGTATTTCGGTTTTCTGTGTTTATTGCGGCGCTCGATTACGATAAACAGCACGCCGTAAATTATAAGCGCCGCGGCTACAACAATATAATTATGGAAATGCTCCTCAAAGAAATCGTCGAACGGTATGCCGATTATCGCCGCGGGCAGCATTGCGACAATAACCTTAATCCACATATCCATTATGTCCTTTTTGATTATGCCGCCGCCCTTTGTTATGTAGTTATAGCCTCTGCTTTTGTCAAGCGTAAAGGGCCACAGCTTTTTGAAGAACAAAACGACAACCGCCAGAATAGCGCCCAACTGAATTACAACGTTGAACATCTCCATAAATTCGTCGCTGGCGCCAAGCTTTATAAACTCGTCGGCAAGTATTAAATGTCCCGTACTGCTTATCGGCAGCCATTCGGTAATTCCCTCGATAATACCTAAAATAATTGATTTTAATATTTCCATAAATCCCCCTGTTACCCCCGACATAAGGGAAATACCGGCTATCTGCCGGCAATATCCCTATAAAGTCTGATGTATGCGTTTGCGGATATTCCCCAGCTGTTGTCGCACTGCATTGCGCGGCGGCGCAGAATATCCCAGCCTTCCTTATCCTTGTAGCCCGCAATCGCACGCCAAACGGTGTTTTCCATATCGTGCGCGTTGTAGCTTTTAAAGGTAAAGCCGTTACCCTCGCCGTCGCCGCTGTCGGAAACGGTGTCGTTAAGACCGCCGGTTTGCCTTACAATCGGGATAGTTCCGTAGCGTAGAGCGACCATTTGCGCCAGTCCGCACGGCTCGCTTTGGCTGGGCATCAGGAAAATATCCGCTCCCGCATATATTTTATGCGCAAGCTGAGGATTAAATCCCAGTCTTAAAGCTACTTTATCGGGATATTTTGAAGCCATTTCGTGGAAAAAGGTTTCAAACTCCCATTCGCCCGAGCCTAAAATCACAAACTGGAGGTCGGCTCTTAAAAGCTCCTCGAAAACACACTTTACAAGGTCAAGACCCTTGTGCTTAACAAGGCGGGTCACAATTCCGATAACCGGAGCGTCCGCTCTTTCGGGAAGTCCCGTTTCCTTCCTCAGCATCTGTTTATTATACGCCTTATTTTCGAGATCGTCAACCGTGTAATTTTTATAAATAAGACTGTCGGTTTCAGGATTATATACATCATAATCTATTCCGTTGACAATTCCCGTAAGCTTATAGGTAAACTGCTTTAAAATTCCGTCCAGTCCGTGAGAATAATAAGGGTCTAAAATCTCATGCGCGTAGGTAGGAGATACGGTCGTCACCTTATCCGCACACTGAATAGCGCCCTTCATAAAGTTCACGCAGCCGTCGTACTCAACAAGGCTCTCGCTCTCATACGGCAGTCCCAGCACGTCGCCGTTAAGCTCACGGCCGTATTTGCCCTGATACTGAATATTATGAATCGTGAATACCGTTTTAATATTATCGTATATTTCCTGACCGCGGTACATTGAATTAAGGTATACCGGAATTAAAGCGGTCTGCCAGTCGTTGCAGTGGATTATGTCCGGAGTAAAGCCGATGTGCGGAATAATATCAAGTACCGCGCGGGAGAAGAAAGCAAAACGCTCCGCGTCGTCGTAATGACCGTATAAGCCCTCTCTCTTAAAATAATACTGATTATCGATAAAGTAATATATCACGCCGTCCAGATGAGCCTCAAATATTCCGCAGTACTGTCTGCGCCATGCGACCGATACCGTAATGCTTGTGATAAAGGTCATTTTCTGACGCAACTCATCAGAAATACAGCTGTAAAGCGGCATTACTATACGGCAGCCTATAAGCCGTTTTCTTAATGCCTTCGGCAGTGAACCGGCAACGTCGGCAAGACCGCCTGACATTGCAAATGGATAAGCCTCGCTTGAAGCAAATAATACTTTCATTCTTTTCTCCGTTCCGCTGTCGAATAAGACAGCATATTATAAAATTTGATTTTTCTTAATAAAGAAGCACTTATCGCGCGCCCCTTTAAGCACCATTCCGTCGCCTATTACAGCATTTTTGTCGGCTATAACGTTATTAATCTGAGCCGCCGCCCCGACAGAGGTTTCCTGCATTAAAATACAGTTTTCAACAACCGCGTCCTTTTCTACGGTAACGCCCCTGAACAGAATACTGTTTTTAACCGTTCCGTTTATAACGCAGCCGTCGGCGATAAAGCAGTTCTTAACATCGGATTTTGTGCCGTACCTTGTCGGCATATCGTCCCGCGTTTTGGTGAAAACGGGTCTTTCCTTATTAAAGAGCTGTCTGCGCACATCGGCGTCAAGCAAATCCATGCTTGCCTTATAGTAAGCGTCGGTTCCGTCAAGCACGGCGGCAAACTCCTTATGCTCAAAGCCGTAAATTTTAAGCTTTTCGGTATGCTCTGCGACAACGTCTCTTAAAAAGCTGACCGCGCCCTCCTCGTAAGCCTCTTTAACGGCTTTCATTAAAAGCTCGCGCGAAATTACCGTAACACCGATATAAAAATCGGTTTCGCCCTCATTAACTTTCCCGAAGTCAAGTTTCTTTATTCTCTTGCCGCGCCCGAACTCATAAGACACTATGTCCGCGTTGTTTGCGGGCGGCATACCGTGATGATAAACAAAGGTCACGTCCGCTCCCTTTTCGATATGGCTGTCCACCGCAGCGCCTATGTCAATATTTGCGATTGTGTCCGCCCTGCAAAGCACGATATAATCCGCCTTGCAGCGGTCGATATAATCCATCGCTCCGTAAAGCGCGTCAACCGTTCCGTTATATCTCTTAGCACCGCTTGTAACATAGGGCGGAAGCAGATAAAGACCGCCGTTTTTACGGTCAAGATCCCAATAAACGCCGCTGCCGACGTGGTCCATAAGTGAGCGGTAGTTTTCCTTGGTTATTATTCCGACGCTCGAAACGCCCGCGTTTACAAGGTTTGAAAGGGAGAAATCAATAAGGCGGTATCTCGCTCCGTACGGCACCGACGCCATTGACCTTTTTGAAGTAAGCTTTTTAAGCAGGGTGTCGTTTATATTCGCGAATACTATTCCCGCAACTGCCGACGCTCTCATATTTTCTCCCCCTCTCCGACATTTTCGGTTATCATTCTGTTAGGACTTATCTCGGCCTTTTTGCCGATAATAAGGTTATCTCCGATAACGGTTATACCCCAGTCCTTTGTGCCGACTACCGCAGGGTCGGCTCCGATTTCCGCTTTTTCTCCGACAACTGCATTTTCGGCTATTATTGAATATCTTACTTTTGCTCCCTTTTTGATTACCGCTCCCGGCATAACGAGAGAGTATTCAACGCTCGCTCCCTTTTCGACCGTGACGTTTTCAAAAAGTATCGAATAATCAAGCTTTCCGTCAACCTCGCAGCCGTCGGTAATAAGCGAGTTTTCAACCTGAGCCGTCTCGGCGATATACTGCGGCGGCATACCGGTTGTTCTTGAATAAATACGCCATTTCCGGTCGGCTAAATTAAGGTCGATTTTGGGATTTAACAAATCGAGATTAGCCTCCCAAAGCGAATTTACCGTACCCACGTCCTTCCAGTAATCGTTAAAGCGGTAAACCCTCATAAGCTCGCCCGCGTCAAGCATCGCCGGAATAACGTCCTTTCCGAAATCGTTTGACGAGCCTATGTTCTCCTCGTCCTCAATAAGATACTTTTTAAGCTTCTGCCAGTTAAAGGTATAAATGCCCATAGAGGCAAGGTTGCTCTTGGGATTTTTCGGCTTTTCCTCAAACTCGTAAATCGTGCCGTCCTCGTTTGTATTCATTATTCCGAAGCGCGAGGCCTCCTCCGTCGGCACCTCAAGCACCGCTATCGTGCAGGCGGCGCCGCTCTCGGTATGCTCGTTTATCATCTTGGAATAGTCCATTTTGTAGATATGGTCGCCCGAAAGCACCAGCACAACCTCCGGGTTATACCTTTCAATAAACTCGATGTTCTGATATATCGCGTTAGCGGTTCCCTTATACCAGTTGCCGCCCTGCTGACCCTGATACGGAGGGAGAATATGTACTCCCCCGCTTGTACGGTCAAGATCCCACGGCTTACCCGAGCCTACATAATCGTTAAGCTCAAGGGGCTTGTACTGAGTGAGAATACCAACCGTGTCAATTCCGGAATTAACGCAATTGGACAGCGGAAAATCAATTATGCGGTATTTTCCCCCGTAAGGCACGGCGGGTTTCGCGATTTTGCTTGTCAGGACGCCTAATCTGCTGCCCTGACCTCCCGCTAAAAGCATGGCAACACATTTCTTTCTGTTCAATTATAACACTCCTGTCATTTTATATTATGAGACCTTACTATAGTATCGTACAAGTCTTATTTTTATTACTTATTTTTCTGCGCTTTCTTTTTTGCCGCCGGAACACGGTAAAAGCTTACCGACATCGGGGGTATATCAAGGCTTACCGAATTATCATACCCGTGCATCGGTATATTATCGCTCTTATATGACGCCGCAGTTTCTGTTGCTCCGCCGAATTTCGCGCTGTCAGAGCAGAAAATCCGCCTGTATACGCCTTTTTTCGGAACACCTATACGGTAGTTTGTCCTTGCGACCGGCACAAAATTGCAAACCGTGATTATCTCGCCGCCGGATTTATTCATGCGGCGGAAGGCGATAATACTTTGCGTGTTATCATCATTAGAAATCCATTTAAAGCCTTCCCACGAATAATCAATTTCAAAGAACTCGGAATTTTTAAGGTAAAATTTATTAAGCTCGGCAACATACTGCTGCATATTTCGGTGCGCGTCGTAATCGAGCAGCAGCCAGTCAAGCCCTTGTTTATAGTTCCACTCTATAAACTGCGCGAACTCCTGTCCCATAAACAGCAGCTTTTTGCCCGGGTGCGCCGTCATATACGCGTAAAACGCTTTAAGCGAAGCGAATTTCATTTCATATTCGCCCGGCATTTTCTCAATCATGGAGCATTTGCAGTGAACCACCTCGTCGTGCGAAATCGGGAGAATGAAATTCTCAGAAAACGCATAGAAGAACGAGAAGGTCAGACAGTCATGGTTGTCCTTTCTGAACAGCGGGTCTAAGGACATATAGCGGAGCATATCGTTCATCCAACCCATGTTCCACTTAAAGTTAAAGCCAAGCCCTCCGTCCTTCGGCGGTTTGGTGACGAGCGGCCACGCCGTCGATTCCTCGGCTATCATCATAACCGACGGATTTGCCTCAAACGCGGCGGTGTTGACCTGCTTTAAGAACTCAATCGCCTCAAGGTTTTCTCTGCCGCCGTAAATATTCGGCATCCAGTCGCCGCCCTGCCTGCCGTAATCAAGGTAAAGCATTGAAGCGACCGCGTCGACCCGAAGTCCGTCCGCGTGGTACTCCTTTATCCAGTAAACCGCGCTTGAAATAAGGAAGCTTCTCACCTGCGGCTTGCCGTAATCGAAAACAACGGTTCCCCATTCCTTATGCTCGCCCTTGCGCGGGTCGGCGTATTCATAGCACGGCGTGCCGTCAAAACGGAAAAGCCCGAAGCCGTCGCGCGGGAAATGCGCGGGCACCCAGTCGAGAATTACCCCGATGCCGTTTTGATGCATTATATCGACAAATTTCTTAAAATCGTCCGGCGTACCGTAACGCGAGGTAGGCGCGAAATATCCCGAAACCTGATAGCCCCAGGAGCCTTCAAAGGGATATTCTGTAATCGGCATAAGCTCGACATGCGTATAATGCATTTTTTTAAGATATGCCGAAAGCTCTTTCGCCAGGGTTACATAGTCGTATGTGTTCCCGTCCTCGAATCTTTTCCACGAACCTGCGTGAACCTCATAAATATTGACCGGCGCCTCGCAGATATTTTTTCCGTTTTGAGCCTTTCGCCACTCATCGTCATTCCATTCGTAATTTGAAACGTAAACCTTTGAGGCATTGGCGGGCGCGGTTTCATAATGGCGCGCATACGGGTCTGACTTTAAAACCGTCATACCGTCAGTACCCGTTATCGCGTACTTATAGGTATCGAAATTCTTAATGCCGCTCACTTTCGTTTCCCATATGCCGCCGTCGTTTTTCTTCATCGGGTTAGCATTGCCGTCCCAGCCGTTAAAATCGCCGACGACCGAAACCGCCGCGGCATTAGGCGCCCATACGCGGAAAACGGCTGTCTCACCTTTCAGAAAAGAGCCGAGATATTTATATGCGTCCGTAACCTTTCCGGAGCTGAAATTATTAATAAAATCCTTCATTCTGCACCTCATGTTGCTAAGACCGGCATCAATAAAAGCAGCAATTAGCCGGACTTATTTCATTATAGTTCTTATTATATCAGCATTAAATCAATTTTTCAAGTCATTTTTGTTAAAACTCCGAAACGATTGGAAAAATTTTGTATCTATGTTTGTAAATGTTCCACAAATATCGACATATTTTTACCAATGGAGGGATAATTAATTGATTTTTCACCGGTTACCGACAAAAAAATCGAGCTTACCCAAAAAAATAGGCGCAAAAAAATCGCTCCCGAAAATCGGGAGCGATTTTGATTTTTGATAATACAAATAAATTATCTCTTTGAGAACTGCGGTGCGCGGCGTGCGCCTTTGAGACCGTATTTCTTTCTCTCCTTCATACGCGGATCGCGTGTGAGGAAGCCCGCTTTCTTAAGCTCGGGGCGGAGCTCCGCGTCAGACTGGAGAAGCGCGCGGGAAATACCGTGGCGGATAGCGCCCGCCTGACCGGTAACACCGCCGCCTGCAACGCGGCATACAATATCGTACTTATCAGCAGTGCCTGTAAGGGTCAAAGGCTGACGAACGATAAGCTTTAAGGTTTCAAGACCGAAGTAATCGTCAATGTCTCTGTCATTAACGGTGATTTTTCCGGTTCCTGCGTAAAGACGAACACGGGCAACAGAACTTTTTCTTCTGCCTGTTCCGTAGAAATAAGGCTTTGCTTCAAACATTGTTTCTGTCTCCCTTCTTAAAATTCAAGCTTTTCCGGCTTCTGAGCTACCTGAGCATACTCAGCGCCGCTGTAAACATGAAGTCTGGTAAGTGCCTTGCGGCCGATTGTGGTATCGGGTACCATGCCTTTAACGGCAAGCTCCATTGCAAGCTCCGGACGGGTCTTCATAAGGGTAGCATACTTAACTTCCTTAAGACCGCCGATATACCCGGTGTGGCGGCGGTAATACTTCTTGTCAAGCTTCTTACCTGTTAAAACTGCCTTGTCAGCGTTGATAACGACAACATGGTCGCCGCAATCGACATGAGGAGTAAACTCCGGCTTTAATTTGCCGCGAAGAATATCCGCAACCTTAGTAGCGGTACGTCCGAGCGGTCTGTCAGCAGCGTCGATTATATACCATTTACGCTGAATTTCAGCAGGTTTTGCCATAAATGTTGACATAATTCAAAACCTCCAAAAATATTTGTTTATTAATCAGCCTGAATATAATACCACATCGCATTCTCAATGTCAACACTTATTTTCCTAAAATTTAATTTAAAGTTTAAAATCTCTTTAGATCTCTTTTTTTCTCTCATTTCCTCTTATTTTCTCATTTGCCGTTTTTAAAAATGTGCTTATTACTTAAATTGATAAAAAATAAAGTTTTTTCACCTATTTGAGCCTAAAACATATTATGATAATGAAGTTATACATCTTCAATTATTTTACAGGAGGCTTTATATATGGCAGATTTAAAAAACGGCTGTCCGCCCGAAAACGGCACATTTAAAGAAGCCGTCTGCGTAGACGCCGGCAGAGTTTACGATTCCTGCTGCGATCGTGACTGTCTTGAGGATTTACGCTGCTTCTTCCTGCCTGAGGATCAGGCGGTCATAAACTGTGCTACCAGCGTTCGTCTGCGTTTGGCCGAGGTACTTAATGTTTTCATAGACGTTGAGCCGGTCAACTTCAACAAGGGCTTTTTTTCCTGCGACCTTACCTTCTTCTTCCTCTTGGAGTTCGACATCTTCACCGCGCCCCATTCCTGCCCTCAGTGCGTAAAGGGCATATCGTCTTTCTGCAAAAAGGTAATTCTTTTCGGCAGCGACGGCAATGTAAGAATATTCTCTAACACCATGCATGATGACGAACATTGCGACACCCATACACGCAGAAGCTCTAATATGCCTAAATGCGTTGTTCAGGCGGTCGACCCGATTCCTCTGGCTGCGCGCATAGGCGAGATACGCGACTGCTATGAAAACGTGCGCTGTATACCGAAATGCGTATGCGACAGCATAGGCGGCAACGTTGTGACCGATTTGCAGAACGGCAGTCCGACGATTTATGTAACCCTCGGCTTGTTTACCATCGTTCAGCTTATCAGAAACGTTCAGATGCTGATTCCCGTTTACGATTTCTGCATACCCGAAAAGCAGTGCAACGACTCGACCGACCACCCCTGCGATACCTTCAGAAAAATCAAGTTTCCGACCGACGACTTTTTCCCGCCGCGTCCCTGCGATACCGACGACTCCTGCTCCTGCTGCGCTAAGGAAGAGCTCTAAAACGAACGGCGGGAGCCGAACTTCAGAGTTCCGCTCCCGCCTGTTTTGATACATTATAAGGCGCTGATATCCAATTTATCGAATTTTTCAAAAAATCCCTTTATTCCCTCAATATCCGCCTTTATGCCGCCCTTAACATTGCTTTCAAAATTCATCGGCATAACAGGGTCGTGAACGCTCAGGCGAAGAAGAAAAAATCCGTTCTCGGTGGAAATTCTTATACCCTCGCGGTTATCGTCGGCGATTTTGTAATCGGGTCTCGTTTTCGCGTAATTTTCAAGCTCTTCAATAACCTTGTTGCCGTATTCTTTAAAATCGGGGGTCAGTATTTTAAAGCGGACCTCCCTTTCCTCAGCCGGTATTTTAAGCGGCTCGAGGATTTTTTCTATATCCTTTCCGCGCGCCAGTTCGATTACAATTTTAGTTACAAGATACGCGCCGTCGTCAAGGAAGTAATTTTCGCGGAGCGCCGCGTGGCCCGAGGTTTCAATGGCAAGCGGACAGTCGATACCCTGATTGCATAGCTCGACCGCCTTATCAATCACATTCTTATAACCTCTGCGGTAGCGGTAATGAACCCCGCCCAAGGTGTTTTCAATATAGTCCTTTAATCCGTCGCTCGTAACCGAATCGGTGACTACCGTAATTCCCTTTTTACCGTCCGCGACCATATACGAAGCAAGAGCGATAAGCCGATTGCGGTTAATCTCAGAGCCGTCAGGACCTACACAGCCGGCGCGATCGACATCGGTATCGAATATTATGCCCAAATCCGCCTTATTAGTCTTTACCGCGTTACATATGCTCTCCATCGCCTGCTCGTTTTCGGGGTTGGGGATATGGTTCGGAAACATGCCGTCCGGCTCTAAAAACTGACTGCCCGTGATATCTGCGCCCAATTTTTTAAGCACGTTTTCGGCATAAAAGCCGCCTGCGCCGTTGCCCGCGTCGACGATTATTTTATAGCCTTCAAGCGGCTGTTCCTCCTCGGTTTTACCGACAGCGGAGCATATCATACGGCGAAGACGCTCGGCGTATTTTGTCATATAATCGAAAAGCATTACAACCCCCGCGCGGTTGCATATGATTTCCTCGCCGTTATCGGCAAGCTTAATTATTTCGGAAATATCCGATGAATCAAGCCCGCCCTCGGGGGTAAAAAATTTAAGTCCGTTTCTGTCAAACGGGTGGTGGCTCGCGGTTATCTGCACGGCGGCGTCGGTTTTAAGGTCTACCGTCGTCATAAACATGGCGGGTGTCGAAGCAAGACCGCAGTCGAGAATAGTAACGCCCGCGTTGATAAGCGCCTCTTTCACCTTTTTGGCAATCGCCTCGCCCGTAATTCTTGAATCGTGACCGACTGCAACACTCATTTCAGTCGGATTTTTATCATATTTATTTATGTACCACACAACAAAAGCAGCGGTGATATCATAAACCGCCTGCTCTGTAAGATTAACCTGACTTCCGCCCAAAGGAGACGCAACTCCCCTTATGTCTGTTCCGCTTTTAAGCTCAATGTAACTCATAGTTTGCCTTCCTTTATCCGAAAAAATAACCCGCGGAAAAATATCCTATAATCAAAAGTGCAACAGCCGCCGCGGTATAAAGCATTGCACGGAAAAAAGCGGTCCTGCCGCTTATCTTTTTATCACTGCGCATAATTGCCACCTCAAGGATAGTTTGCCCGACAGAACTGCCGTTTAAACGGCGGCAAAAATATATTTACCGGAGGGAATTCCATGACGGTATACAAAGTAGGCAGAAATAAAATCAAAATCGCCCTTACCGACAGAGAAGTGCTGTCTTTTTTTGGGGCATATGAAAAAATAACCTCGATGAGCGGAAACACGCGGCTCACGGTCGGCTTACTCTTAAAAGAAAGCCTTGCGGAATACGAAAACGAGCTTGACGGCGAGTTGCTTGTCGAAATACGGGCAAAAGAAAATTTCGGCTGTGTTATAACCGTTTCCCCTGCCGATTCTTCGCGCAGACAGAACATGAAGGCGCAAAAAATGTTTGAGTTTTCAAATTCCGAATCTATGATAATCGGCATAACAAGGCTATTCAAAAGCCGTTCCCACATAGTCAGCAGTCTTTATAAAATGCAGCGAACCTACCGTCTTATAATTTCCGCAAGAGCCGACAGCGATTTTATTTTTATGAATGAGTTTTGTTTGCGTCAGAGTGATTCGCCCGCAGAAATCGCCTACACCGAGGAATACGGAACGCTTATTGTGAAAAACGACGCTGTCGCAAAAATCGGGAAAGCTTTTTCTAAAAGCTTTTAATCTCCCTGACTGTAGCTTTCATATCGTCCGCCGAGAAAACGTAATTCCCCGCGACAAGCACATCCGCGCCTGCGCGTGCCGCCAAAGGAGCGGTTTCCGCATTTATTCCGCCGTCCACTTCAAGAAGAATATCAAGTCCTCTTTTTGAAATTTCAGCACGGAGAGCTGAAAGCTTTGAGAGCGCTTCCGGCATAAACTTCTGTCCCCCGAAGCCGGGCTCAACCGACATTACAAGCACCATGTCGCAAAGCGGAAGAAATTCGAAAATTTCCTCGGGAGGCGTACACGGCTTTATTGTAAGACAAGCCTTGCAGCCGTAGCTTCTTATTTCCTTTAATGTTTCGGCGACGTCGCTCCCCGCTTCATAATGAAAGCCGAGAAAATCCGAAACCTCGGCAAACTGTTTTATATACCTATGCGGACGGTCTATCATAAGATGCACGTCAAGCGGCAGTTTTGTGTGCCTTTTTATCGACCTAATAACCGGCACCCCGAACGAAATATTCGGAACGAAAATACCGTCCATAACGTCAAGATGGAGCATGTCCGTTCCCGCGTCCTCTAATTTTTTTATATCGTCCTTAAGTGTGAGAAAGTCCGCCGTTAGCACCGACGGAGAAATTTTAACCGACAAAGTATTACCTCCGTTCCAAGTTTTAGCTATATCATTTTAAACCCAAAGGCGCCTTTTGTCAACGAAAATCAGCCCCGCGGCTTTAGAAATAAACCGCAGAGCTGAAACTCTAAATCTTTACATTTTTTGAATACTCGCTGAAATCCTTATTCCACTGCTCATATTTAGCATCCTGACGGTGGTCAACAAGCTTATAGTTTTCATTTAGATATTTGCCGATAAACAGGGTGGTTTTGCGCGCTCCCCTGCTGTTAAGATGGTTTCCCTTATCCCTTGTGTCGGTTTTCCAGTCAAACTCAAATCTTTCCCTGTCTATATTAAGGTCGAGAAAAGTAATGTTGTTTTTATCGGCGTAATCCTTTACCGCGTTGTGCTTTTTGTAGTTCCATGAGCTTTGCGAAGGCAGTTCAAGGAAAACAAGCTCGATATCATTTGATCGGCAGGTCTTTACAAAGGCGTCAAGCGCGGTTTTTACCGACAGAGGTATTTCCGCTCTCTCATCGGTTTTAACCATGTATTCTCCGCCCATATAACCCTTTACATCGTCGCTTAACCACTGTCCCTTTGCCGTGCAGTGACCTGTATAGCGCGGCTTTTTAAGCAGATCTCTCATCTTGACCTTTTTCCAGCGGTCATGATACTGAAAAACCGAAAAGGACGAGCCCATCGACGCGTTTATAAGCTTTGCTGTGTTCTCAATCACCTTTGATTTCGTAAAAAAGCTGTCGGTTTCAAGAATAACAAGCTTAATGTCATGGCATTTTATTATTTTTTTAAGCTGCGAGTAGCTCCCCGCCACGGTCTGCCGCCCCTCCGCGCTCACATAGGAGGTATAGCCGTACTTATTCCAAAGCTCCATCGGAGAAAAGCCGCTGTACGCGTCGGAATTGCCTATTACGGCTATATCTATACTGTCCTTAGGCTCCGAAAAAAATCCGTTCGCATTGGGATTTGTTATTCCGCCCTCGGGGGTATTGTCCTTAGGCGCCAGCATATATGAAAATGATACAATAAGCACGGTAAGCATGAGCATAAAGCAGACCGGTCTAATAAGCAGTCTTATTTCGCACTTTTTCATAGTTGCCTCCGTTCTGCCGAATTAGGTTTCGGCCGATTTGGAATACTCTGTAAAATCGTCGTTCCACCGCTTGAAATTCTTATCCTGTCTGCGGTCGGGTATCGAATAATTGTTTTTAAGATATTCGCCTAAAAAGAGCGTCGCTTTTTTCGCACCCCTGTTGTTCAGGTGTACTCCGCCGTCTCTTGTGTCGGTTTTCCAGTCAAAGCTGAAGCTTTCTCTGTTTATGTTAAGGTCAAGGAACGGTATTCTGTTTTTATCGGCGTAAGCCTTTACGGCGTTGTGCTTTTTATAGCTCCACGAGCTTTGCGGAAGCTCTGTAAGCAAAAGCTCCGCCCCGTTTTCGCGGCATCTTTTTACAAAAAAATCAAGCGCACGCCTTGCCTCGGTCGGAAGCTTTTCCTTTTCCTTACATTTTTTCATATATTCGCCGCCTGTATAGCCTTTTACATCGTTGTTAAGCCACTGTCCTTTTGAAAAGCAATGGTATGTGTAACGCGGTTTCTTGAAAAGCTCTTCAGGCTTCGCGGTTTTCCAGCGGTTGTGATAGTTTATGATCGACATTAAACCTCCTCGTGTCGGCTCTGTAATATAAGCCGCCGCTTTAAGAGGATTGTAGGAGCCAAAAAATCCGTCGGTTTCAAGTATCACAATTCTCGGCTTTTGGCAATTATAAAATTTTTTAAGCATAGAATAACCCTGCGGCACTGTCTGCCACCCTTCCGCGCAGACATATGAGGTATAACCGTATTTATTCCAAAGCTCTAAGGGCGAAAAGCCGTTTCCCGCGTCCGAATTACCTATAACCGCAATATCAATGGTGTTTTCCGGCTCAGAAAGAAAGCCGTACAGGACTGTGTGGGTCACTCCGCTCTCATTCGTATTATCCTTGGGCTCTAACATAACAGAAACCGCAAAAAGAAGAATAGTAAGCACAGCTATAAAACAAACTGCTCTTATTAGTTGTTTCAATAATACTTTATTCATTCCTGTTACTTCCAAATCTAAAACTGACCGTAAATAAAGTCAACCGCGTCGTAGCCCGGTCCATAGGCTCCGAAAACGACCACCGACAGTACAAGACAGGCGTAAACCGCCCAGCGCACGGGCAGCTTCTGACGGGCCAAAGACTTACGTACCTCTATTCCGTTTTCCTGCAAAAGGCTTATAACAAATATTGCAATCACTCCGACCGCGATAATAAAGAAATCGGGCAGATCCATGCCGCAGGAAAGTACGGTTTTCGCGAATCCCCCCGCTCCGAACGAGGTAAAAGCGCTTTTAAGCATATAAATCCATGTACCTGCCGTATCAGCGCGGAAAAGCATCATTCCGCCGATTACAAGTATAACAGTTCTGAGTATTCGAAGGACGTTAAGCGGCTTTAAGTCTCGCCTAATTTTAAGTGCGGAAAACA
>JAEDNG010000160.1 GCA_016302625.1 Clostridiaceae bacterium | reverse complement strand
TGCTTTTAAGCTTTGTCTGCGAGCTGCCGCCGAGGGAAAAGCAGATAATGGAGATGCGCTTTGGAATGAACGGCTATAAGGAGTACACCCAAAAGGAGGTGGCAGACACCTTGGGAATTTCGCAGTCGTATATTTCAAGGCTTGAAAAAAGAATTATCGGAAAGCTTAAAAAACAGATTGAAAAAGCCGTTTAAAGCTGTTACAATTAAAACGGTGATCGGTTTTGGATAATAAATATAAATTCATTTTAATCTATTTGATTGTAATAAGCCTTATTTCGGCAATTGTCTGCATAGCCGATAAGTCGCGCGCAAAAAGGGGAAAGTGGCGTGTACGGGAGAGTACTTTGTTCCTGCTTTCCGCTTTAGGAGGGGGAGCCGTAATGTACCTTACAATGCGTTTAATACATCACAAAACCCTGCATAAAAGGTTTATGATAGGTATACCGCTTATCGTAATAACCGAAACCGCGATTTTGTTGCTGTTATTTTTAAAATAGCTATTGCAAAAGAGTATAATTAATGTTAAAATCAAAGCATAAATTAACAGGGAGGAATTTTAAATGCCATTTTGCAGTAACTGCGGCACGGAGATTAAAGAGGACGCTAAGTTTTGCACGTCCTGCGGAAAAGCGGTTGAGGAAAAGAAAGAGGAAACCGCCGGGGAAAAAAATACTCAGCAGAGCAATACATATACCGCTCCCGCCGGTAACGATTTCAGCGCAAAGGTAAACGAGTTTACAAATACGGAGGATAAAACAGCCGATTTTGAGCCGACCGATATTTCTGACAACAAGGTATATTCGATATTGGCTTATATCGGGATTTTGGTATTGGTGCCTATTCTTGCCGCACCGAAATCGAAATTCGCGCGTTTCCACGCTAATCAGGGACTGGTGCTTTTTATAATCGAGGCGGCTTACGGCATAATAAGCTCGGTAATTGCAAATGTATTTAAGCTTGTTTTCGGCTTTTTACCCGGCATTTTTTCCGTTATTTACATTCTTATAAGCGCGGTGTTAGGCTGTATCGGACTTGTTTTTCTGGTCTTTGTCATTATCGGAATTATCAATGCCGCAAACGGTAAAGCTAAAGAGCTTCCGATTATCGGCAAAATTAAGCTTTTAAAATAATTTTTTTGGAATCATCGGCAAGACCGGTGATTCTTTTTTTATAAAAATAAAATTTTTCTCTTGACAAATCTCAATTAGTGATGTATTATTGTATTAGTTCAATAGTACACTAATTAAGTGAGGTGATTGAATGTCATGGAGCTTTTCAAATGACAGACCGATTTTTCAGCAGCTTGTCGATATAATAATTCTGAAAATTTTAAGCGGCGAGTATCAGCCGGGCTTTAAGCTTGACGCGGTGAGAGATTTGGCGGTCACCGCGGGGGTAAATCCCAACACAATGCAGCGGGCGCTTTCGGAGATTGAAAACACCGGAATTATTTACACAAAGCGGGGAGACGGTCGCTATGTGACCGAGGATACCGGGAAAATAGCCGAAGTAAGAAACAGCTACGTTGCCGAAAAAACCCGCGGCTTTGTCGAATCGGTAAAGGCGCTGGGGCTAACCGTTAATGAAATTTCGGAAGCGGTAAAAAATGTATTAAACGAAGGGGGCAATTCAGATGGATAACATACTTGAATGTAGAAATCTGTCAAAGATTTACAAGAACGCGATTGCGCTAAGCAATGTAAATCTGCAAATTAAAAAGGGGAGAATAGTCGGTCTTTTGGGGCCTAACGGAAGCGGCAAAACCACGCTTATAAAGCTTGCTAACGGTCTGCTTACGCCAACCATGGGCGATTTGCTTATAGACGGCATGCCGATAGGCGTTGAGACCAAAAAAATAGTTTCGTATCTTCCCGACCACAATTTTTTGACGCAGTGGATGTCGGTTAATCAGATGATTGATTATTTCGCCGATTTTTACAGTGATTTCAGCCGCGACAGGGCGGACAGAATGCTCGAAAATTTGGGGATAGACCGTACAAAGAAGATTAAAACGCTTTCAAAGGGCACGCAGGAAAAGGTTGCGCTCATTCTTGTAATGAGCAGGGAGGCGGAGCTTTACATGCTTGACGAGCCGATTGCGGGCGTTGACCCTGCTACACGCGACTATATTTTACGCACAATAATCACAAACTATAACGAGGACGCGACGATAATCATTTCCACCCATCTCATTTCTGATATTGAGCAGATTTTAAGCGATGTAATCTTCATAAATCACGGCGAGGTCGCCTTGTGCGACACGGTCGACAATATCCGCCAGCGCGAGGGAAAGAGCGTTGACGAGCTGTTCAGGGAGGTATTCAGATGCTAAAGAAGCTTTATAAACACGAATTTTACTCGCTATTAAGAAGTCTTTTGCCGATTTACGCGGCGCTTATCGGGTTTGCGGCGCTGTCACGTCTCTCGTTTTTGATTGAGATTGAAAATAAAGTGTTCAGCATAGTTAGAGGTTTAAGCACCACGGTTTACGTTTTCGCGATTATTGCGGTATTTATAGTCGGTCTTGTAATTGTGGTAATGCGGTTTTATAAAAATCTTTTGTCTCACGAGGGCTACCTGACCTTTACATTGCCCTTTACAGCTACTAAGCATATCGTCTGCAAGCTTATATGCGGAACGATTGTAATGATAATAGATTTTATTCTGGTTATCTGCTCCTTGCTGATTTTAGGCGCGGGAACAGAGGTTTTAAGCGAAATATTTGAGGTATTGAGGCAATCTTTCGGTTTATTGACAGACTATGTCACAACAGGACAGATAATTGCAGTAGCTACAGAGCTTGCGGTACTTATCCTTATTTCGCCGCTCCAGTCGCTTTTGATGTTCTACGCCGCTATTTCG
>JAEDNG010000159.1 GCA_016302625.1 Clostridiaceae bacterium | reverse complement strand
GGAGAAGAAGCACGCCTATTACTATGCCGCTTATCTTACCTGTACCGCCTACAAACGAAACGCCGCCGATAACGCACGCCGCGATAGCGTCCGATTCGTAGTTAAGGCCTGTGTTTGCAGAGCAAGAGGCGATTCTCGCGCCCTCGATAAAGCCCGTTATTCCGTACATTGCGCCCGCAAGCACGAAAACCAGCACGATAGTCCAGAAAACGTTTACGCCCGAAACGTTCGCCGCTTCTTCGTTTGAGCCTACCGCGAACATATTTTTACCGAATTTAGTCTTGTTCCAGATAACCCACATCACAGCGGTCAGTATTACCGAATAAAGGACGTATTTCGGAACGGCAACGCCGCCGATTGTAAAGAGGGTGCCGCGGACAAAGTTTGTATAGGATTCGTCAAGTCCCGAAAGGGTCTGACCGTTGTTTCCGCCGAGCATTAAATACATAAGCACCAGACCGAAAACGATAAGCTGGGTTGAAAGTGTAACAATAAACGGATGCAGTTTGAACTTTGCGACAAAAAATCCGTTTACAAAGCCTATAACCGCACCGACAGCGATAACCGCCAACAGTACAATCCAAAGCGGCACAACCGAAAGATTCGGAAATATCTTGTTGGCGTAGCCAGTCATCTGAAGCAGGGACGCCGCTATACATGCGGTAAGTCCCACACAGCGGCCGGCGGATATATCGGTACCCGTAAGCACTATCGCTCCGCCTATTCCCAAGGCTATCGGCAATTTAGCCGCGGTAAGAGAGATGATATTTACGATTGAAGACACCGAAAGGAACGCCGGAACCCTTATCGCGATATAGATTACGGCAATTAGAATGATTATATACATTGCGTTGTTAAAGAGCAAATCGCTTATTGCTCTGCGCTTGTCCGCTCCGGATTTTGCTTTGAATTCCTCCATACGGGCGGCAAGACGGCTTTTTCTTTTTAAAGTAGCAGCAGACATTTGTTTTCCCCCATTTATGCAAATTTAGCGGCAAGCGCCATAATTTCTTCCTGTGTAGTATCGGCGGCTTTTACCTCTCCCGCCAGTTTTCCGCCGGACATTACGAGTATTCGGTCGCAAACACCTAATAATTCAGGCATTTCGGACGAAACCATAATAACGGTTTTCCCCTTTTCGGCAAGCTCGATTATAAGCTGATATATTTCGTATTTAGCTCCTACGTCGATACCTCTTGTCGGCTCGTCGAGCAGCAGCACTGTCGGGTCTGTAAGCAGCCACCGTCCCAAAATCACCTTTTGCTGATTTCCGCCCGAAAGCGAGCGGATTTTAGTTTCCTGATTAGGCGTTTTAACATGCATTGACTCAATACACCAGTCGGTGTTCTCTTTAAGCTTAGCCTTGCTTAAAAACGGACCTATCCGGCACTTATTAAGGCTAGAAATTGTCGCATTTTCGCGGATATTAAGTATTCCGAAAATACCCGTCGCCCGCCTTTCCTCGGTAAGCAGGGCAAAGCCGTTTTTAATCGATTCCCTTGAATTTCGGTTCTTTATCGGCTTTCCGTCAAGGGTAAATGTGCCGCTGCGCCTTGTTGCTGTTCCAAAAATATTTTCAAGCAGCTCGGTTCTTCCCGAACCGTCAAGTCCCGCAACGCCTATTATTTCGCCCTTGCGCGCTTCAAAGGAAACGTCGCGCAGCTTTGAATATTCGGCGGAAAGGTCTTTGACCTCCAACAGCACGTCGCCTATCTTATTGGTCTTAGGCGGATAAAGGTTTGTAAGCTCTCTGCCCACCATAAGCTTTATAATCTCGTCAGTGGTAAGCTCCTTCGCGTCCTTAGTGGCAATATACTTGCCGTCGCGCATTATGGTTACCTCGTCGGATATGCGGAGGATTTCTTTCATTTTATGAGAAATATATATTATGCCGCAGCCCCGGTCGCGCAGCATGTTTATTATCTTGAAAAGATGCTCAACCTCTTCCTCTGTAAGAGATGAAGTAGGCTCGTCAAACACTATTACCTTTGCGTTATATGAAACGGCTTTTGCGATTTCAACCATCTGCCGCTTTGATACCGGCAAACGGCTCATCACCGTCTTGGGATCAACGTCAATTTCGAGTTTGTCGAAAATTTCCTTGGTTGCGTTATACATTTTCTTTTCGCTGGTAATGGGCACTCCCTTTGCAACCGTCGGGAAACGCCCTAAAAACATATTGTCCATTACGTTGCGCTTAAGCGCCTGATTAAGCTCCTGATGCACCATTGCTACTCCGTTTTCAAGAGCTTCCTTTGAATTTTTAAAATTAATTTCCTTACCCTCAAGATAAATATTTCCGCCGTCCTTATTGTAAACGCCGAAAAGACACTTCATAAGTGTAGATTTTCCCGCGCCGTTCTCGCCCATAAGCGCGTGCACCGTGCCCGCCTTAACAGTAAGGCTTACCTTATCGAGAGCTTTAACGCCCGGAAAATTTTTCTCGATATTCTCCATTCGCAGGAGAACCGGTTCGTCTGTGTTTTCACGGACGTTTTCATTGATTATTTCATTTCTGCTCATTAGAACTCGTCCCCTGTCCGTTCTTAGTTTTACGCTTTGGGGGCAGCCTTTATAGACCGCCCCTTATTCTATAAATTATTCGCCGGTATATACGCCGTAAGGAATGTTTACTCTCCAGGTGCCGACAACATTCTCGCTGTCAATGCCCTCAAAGGTTTCTTTGTCATTTAAGAAATTCTGTGTGATTGAGGTGATGGCACTTGCCATTCCGTCAGCGTCCTGCTTAATTGTACCTATCATAGCACTCTTCGCGATAGCGTCCTTAGCCGCATCGGTCGCGTCAACTCCGAATACCGGTATAACCTTTGCGCCGTCCTTGTTGTAGCCCGCGGTCTGGAGCGCGGAAA
>JAEDNG010000158.1 GCA_016302625.1 Clostridiaceae bacterium | reverse complement strand
AAACGATAAAAAAAGGCGATACCGTAAGCTATGGGCGTACCTTTACGGCAGAAGACCAAATGAAAATCGCCACCGTAACAGCGGGCTATGCCGACGGTTATCCGAGACTGCTTTCAAATAAAGGCTATGTGCTGATAAACGGCAAAAGAGCGGATATTATCGGGCGGATTTGTATGGATCAAATGTCGGTTGACGTGACGGATATCGAAGATGTAAAGCAGGGCGACGAGGTGATTTTGTTCGGCAAGGAGCTTCCTGTCGAGGAGCTTGCAGACATGTGCGGCACTATCAATTACGAAATCATATGCGGAATATCGCCGAGAGTTCCGCGAATAATCATTAAAAGCGGTGCGATATGAATAAAAAATACATTCTTTCGCTTGATGAGGGCACAACGAGCGCCCGCGCGGTGCTTTTCGATAAAAACGGCAGTATAGTTTCCTCATCTCAGCGCGAATTTACGCAGATTTATCCGAAACCCGGCTATGTTGAGCACGATCCGATGGAAATTTACTCGGTTCAGTACTCCGCCGTGACCGAGGCGATAGCCCAGATAGGCGCAGACCCTAACGAAATCGCCGCGGTGGGAATTACCAATCAGCGGGAAACGGTAATCGTCTGGGACAGACACACCGGCGAACCGATTTATAACGCTATTGTCTGGCAGTGCAGACGCACCGCCGAGATATGCGACCGTCTTATGCGCGACGGCTACGAAAAATATATCCGCAAAACAACAGGACTTCGCATAGACGCGTATTTCAGCGCGACCAAAATCAAATGGATACTCGACAATGTGGCCGGTGCGCGTAAAAAAGCGGAAAACGGTGATTTGCTTTTAGGTACGGTGGACACATGGCTTATATGGAAGCTTTCACATGGAAAAATTCACGTCACCGACCGCACCAACGCCTCACGCACCATGCTTTACGATATTCACAAATGCTGTTGGGACGATACGCTTTTAAGAGCGCTTGATATTCCGAAAAGTATGCTCCCCGAGGTTAAGTCGAGTTGTGAGGTTTACGGAGAGATTAACATATTAGGCGTAAATATTCCGGTTTCGGGCATAGCGGGCGACCAGCAGGCGGCGCTTTTCGGACAGAAATGCTTTAAAGCCGGGGATATAAAAAATACATACGGCACAGGCTGTTTCCTTTTAATGAACACGGGCGAGCGGGCATATGAAAGCCGAAACGGACTTATCACCACGGTTGCCGCGTCGGAGGATAAATCAAAAATATGCTATGCACTTGAGGGCAGCGTGTTTGTCGGCGGAGCGATAATTCAGTGGCTTAGAGACGAGTTAGGGCTTATAAGCAATGCCGCACAAAGCGAAGAAGCAGCTTTAAGTGTTGAAAACAGCGGCGGAGTTTATATTGTGCCTGCTTTTGCCGGGCTCGGTGCTCCGTACTGGGATATGTACGCGAGAGGAACAATATGCGGGCTAACCAGAGGCAGCGGCAAAAATCACATTATCCGCGCGGCGCTTGAAGCAATAGCATATCAGACCGACGATTTAATAAACGCCATGCAGTCCGACGCGGGACTGCCGATAACCGCGGTCAGAGCAGACGGAGGAGCCTCTGCAAACGGATTTTTAATGCAGTTTCAGGCGGATATTTCAAATGTCAAAATAATAAGACCGTCGGGAATTGAATCAACAGCCGCGGGAGCAGCGTATTTAGCGGGTCTTGCTGTAGGCTTCTGGAGCGACTGCGGCGAAATACTCCGTCTTAACAGCACTCAGACCGAGTTTTCCCCGTCAATGGGAAGAGGAGAGCGAGCTGAACTTAAAGACGGCTGGAAAAGGGCGATCCTGAGCGCAAAGGCATTTTCATGAAAGGAGGGCGCTTGTATGTCTTATGAAATAAAGAAAATTGAAGTTCTAAGCACCGACAATATTCACACCCTTAAAGGACTTATTTATATACCCGACGGCGAAATAAAAGGAATCTTTCATATCGTTCACGGAATGTGCGAATATATCGAGCGTTACAGCCATGTTTTCTCGGCGCTCGCGGAAGAGGGCTACGTCTTATGCGGCTACGATAATTTAGGTCACGGAAAGACTGCAAGGGACGACGGCGAGTTAGGCTTTATTGCCCACAAGGACGGGTGGAAATATCTTGTAAACGACGTTAAAGCCTTTGAGGACGCGATAAAGAAGCTATATCCCGACAAACCGCTTTATCTTATGGGACATTCAATGGGATCGTTTATTTCAAGAATAGCCGCCGAAAATTACGGTGACGGAATAGAAAAGTTTATTATCTGCGGTACGGGAGGACCTAATCGAGCCGCACCGTTCGGACTTTTAGCCACCGATATCATGCGAATACTGTTTGGAGAAAAGCACAAATCGAGTTCTGTAAATAAGCTTGCATTCGGCGCGTACAACAAGCGCTTTGAGGGCGCGTCGGATTTTGAGTGGATTACAAACGACCGCGATATAATTACAAAATACGAGGCGGACAAATACTGTAATTTCAAGTTTTCTGTCTCGGCAATGCACGACCTTGTAAAGCTAAATCAGCTTTCAAACCGACCTGCGTGGTTTAAAAGCATCAGAAAGGATATGCCGATTTTGATTATCTCAGGCAGTGACGACCCGGTGGGCGCCTACGGCAATGGCGTAACAAAGGTTTATGAAAGACTGAAAGCCGCCGGAGTTAAGGACGTAACCTTAAAGCTTTATAAGGAATGCCGCCACGAAATTCACAACGATAACTGCAAGGACGAGGTTATTAAAGATATAATCGAATTTATCAAAAAATAAAGAGAACGGCACTATTGCCGCTCTCTTTATTTTTTAATGTGCAAACTGACTGTTATAAAGCTCTGCATAAAATCCGTTTTTACTCAGCAGCTCCCCGTGTGTTCCCTGCT
>JAEDNG010000157.1 GCA_016302625.1 Clostridiaceae bacterium | reverse complement strand
TAATCCTGTCTTACATATTTGCCCGCGGTATTTTTAACATAATCAATATACTGCTGTTTTATATGGGAAAGCTCTCTGCGCCTTATCATAACAATATCTCCGCTTTTAAGCGTAAATTTTGTGTCAACCGAGGCTATATACGCCATATTGACAATATAACTTTGATGGCATCTTAAAAAACGCTTGTCGCACAGCTCGGCTTCAATCTCGTCAAGCTTCCTGTAAACGGTGTAGACTTCTTTGTTTGTCCTATGAAGAATGCACTTAGTATTGCTGCTTTCAACGAACGTTATTTCGTTGAACGGAATCTGAATAATTTTGTTCCGGAATTTAACCTGATATGTATCGCTTGCGTAGCCGGTGAGTATTCGGTCCATTACCATAGCCAGCTTTTCAAAACTGTGCGGCTTTAAAAGATAACCGTCGGCCATAACATCATAGCTGTCCACCGCAAATTCCGACGTTGAGGTGAGAAATACTATCGCGCCGTCATAGGCTAATTTTCGAAGCTTTCTTGCCACATCAATACCCAGAATCAGGTCCATATAAATATCCAAAAAGACGATATTATATTTTTCGCCTTCTTCAACATCGTAAATCAAATCCTGTCCGGTAGAATACGATACAACATGATATATTACCGATTTGTCCGCAAAATAGCGGTTTAATAAATCGGTTATCATTTCACGGTCAATTTCACTGTCATCACAGACTGCAATTTTCATTATTTCTTCGCTTCTTCTCTATTTAAGTCATATAATGGTTTGGGTTCTGTCAATTTCATCGTAAAATACACCGTTTTCAACATAGTTATCATTAATGCACATTTTTTTGCTATAATACTAAAAAAAATTAAAAGGATGTGATAATCGTATGGTTAAATATCGGATAACGGAAAAAACAGTAGATCATCCCGAGATAGGCACTTATGATTCCTATGGCATCTGCGCTTATCAAACGGGGCCCTATGCCGAAAGAATGATCGCCTGTTTTTACGATGTATTTGCTGAGCGGAAGAAGGCAGAAGAATTAGTCGAGCTTTGTAATTCCCTGGAGCTGGATCCGATACATCTTGAAGATGTGGTTGAAGACGCCCTATCATAGATTATATTACATAACAGAGCAAAAAGTCAATATTTATTTATATTTTTTGTCAAAAAATCTTTAAAATACGTTTCTTGCAAAAAACGAACCTTTCAGTTCTTTCTGAAAAGGTTCGTTTTTACTGTTTATATATTTAAGCAGATATTATATTTTGAAAAAATGCTCCTCGACTGACGCGCAAATGCAGTGATAAATCGGCAAATGTAATTCCTGTATTTTATAGGTCTCGGTTTCGGGGGCACAAATACAAATATCTGCCGCTGTTTTAAGCTTTCCGCCGGTTTTTCCGGTAAGTCCTATGACTTTTATCCCCAGCGCTTTGGCAACCTTTACCGCTCCGAAAACATTTTTTGAATTTCCGGATGTGCTTATGGCGATAAGCACATCCTTCTCTTTAGCTAATGACATTAAAGGCTGCGCATAAATCAGTTCGGGATCGACATCATTGCAGAAAGCGGAATTAAGCGCTGTTATCGACGGAAGCGCTATCGCGGGCAGTCCTCCCTGCAATTTGTTCAAAAGCTCATCGTCCGCTAACGCGCATCTTCCTTTCATATCCGACTTTTGTTGTTCACCGAGCGGTCTTTGTTTTAAAAAGCCCTTCATTAATTCTCCGACTATATGGTCACAGTCCGCACAGCTTCCCCCATTTCCGCAAAGGAGTAATTTGCCGCCGTTTTCATAACAGTCTATAACGGTATTTGTTGCGTTTTTTATATCTTCCCTACATTGCTCAAGCACCGGATAACGGTTTATAAGTTCATTCAACATAATTTTCTCCTCACAAAAGCGCCGTAGCAACGGCGGCATAATCTCCGATTTGTTCTCCAAGCTCTGCCGGAACCACTTTACAGCAATCAGCAGATAAGCTTATCGCCTCTTTATCTATTTCTTTTTTGGCAGACTCCCAAAGCAGATTTCTGCTTCTTGCAAATACACTGCCGATTACTATTACTTCCGGGTTAAGCAGGTCTATTACTATCGACAGACCTTTACCTAAATATTCTCCGCATATACGGTAAACCTCTATCGCGGTTTCATCACCCGCGTTTGCGGCGTCGGCAACAGTCTTTGCGGTGACATCCGCCTGAGTCATACCTTTTTTGTAATAAAGCGGATATTCGCCTCGCTGTGATTTTTCAAGCGCTTTCATAAACCCTAACTGCGCGATTCCTCCGCCACTGCAAAACCCCTCAAAGGAGCCGGCTTTACCGTAGCCAACAGGACCGAACCTGTCAAGGCGGATATGTCCTAATTCCCCCGCGTTATCGTTAGTACCGGAATAAAGCTTGCCGCCGAGTATCAAACCCGCGCCAAGCCCGGTTCCGAAGGTCATAAATACCATATTGTCGGAACCTCTGCCCGCTCCGAATTTCCATTCGGCAACAGCGCAGGCATTTGCGTCGTTCTGCAAATGCGCCGACACCCCGTAATGAGCTTCTATCTGTTTTACGATTTCAACATTATCCCAACCCGAGAGATTTGGGGGACTCATAATTATCCCCTTCTCGGAATTAAGCGGTCCGCCGCAGGATATACCGATTGAGTCGGGTCTGCCGTCCAGAATATTATCCGCCATGGATATTAATTTATCAATCATCTCGGTCGGCGTCAAAGAGTGTTCGGTAGCACATTTATCTTTTTTCAAAAGCTTTATACTGTTGCCGTCCCAAACAGCGGTTATAACAGCGCATTTTGTGCCGCCGATATCAAAACCTAAAATATACATTTAATCCCCCTTAATAAAACGCATTTTAATGATTATAACACTTTTAAAGGCCGGAATCAACATAAACCCAATGATTTTATTTTTTCGCTGATCCTCTGCGACA
>JAEDNG010000156.1 GCA_016302625.1 Clostridiaceae bacterium | reverse complement strand
AAAGAGATAAATGCACTGTATTCCCTTGTTGACGCACAGGAAAACGACTTAAAAATAGCACATAAGGCCCCCGTTGCTTCTAAATCATCATGACAAAACTCACCGTCCAAATCATATTTGTTTCCATCAATTATAATTTCTCGACAATAGTCATAACTTGCAAAACGAAAGAAATTGAATTTACAGACACCAAGTTCTTTTATAAGAATAAAAAAATTATCAACGATTTCTTCATACAATCCTTCTTCTATTGTAGGCTCATAAGGTTCCGATAACTTTTCCGAAAGTATTATACCGAATAATTCTGCGAACCCACTTTTTTGGAACTCCTCTATATCAAATTCATCCTCATCAAGTTCATCGTTAGAAATGCTCTTAATTTTATCGGCAAGATCTTTAAACTTCATTAAGTTGTCCATATCAAATTCTTTTTCCTTCATACAAAACACCTCTTATTTTATATTATCATATTGTTTAATTGCCGTCAACCTTGATTGATCACCTCAATAGTTTTTACTCCGATAATCTGAAAAACTTACAAATTTTAAAAATTTTAGGGTACTTTTGCCAAATCATATACCGCAAAACAAGCGTTGCATTTTGGGTTATTGCCACCCATCCTGCAACGCTTTTTATTGCATATCATCTGAAATTGCGAATGTCATTATCAATCCCACTCGGCGCCCGTAACCTTGCCTAAATCAAGGCCTTTGGTTTCGTTCGTCTTTTTAAAGAGCATAACGAGTGTGACAAGGTATCCCGGCACAAGCATACACAGGCTGACAAGACCGACTGATGTGTTGCCGAAAATCGTATTCAGCGGCAAGCCGAGCCCATACCCAAGGCCGTAGCCGATTGCGGTGACGATGAACTGCGCCGACATAACGGAGGAACGAAGGTTCGTCGGTGCGGATTCTCCGACCATCATGATAATGATATCGTTTGTGGAATAATAGCTTCCGACAAATACGCCGCAAAGGAAGCCGACAACGTACGGATTAAAGCCGCAGTATGAGCCGATGTAGAAGCCTAAAAAGCCTATCAGACAGTTAAGAGATGTCACAATCGCCGCTTTCTTTCTTCCCACACTGTCGCAAATAAAGCCCATAATGACCTGAGCCAAGGCAGAACCTATCGGGAAAAGCATAATTGCGGCGGTAACCTCGTTAATGCTGACGGCCTCAACAGCCTGGGCAATATCGGAAAAAAGACCGGCTTTCAAGGCGTGATCGCCGTATCCGTAGTTCATGATAACCTGATAGTTGACAGAGCCTAAAACGCCGATATTGGCAAAAATAGAAGTGATATAAAGCCACTTGAGCTGTTTGTGCTGAAAAGCAAATTTTAATCCCTGAATAATACCGCCCTGAGAGTTCTCCGCTTTCTTTTGTGCTTTTTCCGCTTCACGCTCTTCGTCGGTTTTTCTCAGATAGGTAAGCCGTGCGTCAATGAAAGCGTCCGTCTCACGGGCACATAAAAGGGCAATGAGGCTTATCGCAAGACCGACAACGGCAGGGATCAGGAAAACATTACGCCATTGAGAAACATCGTGCATCAGCGTACGGCGAAGAAGCGGAATGAGCATAACGCCCATATTCGCAAAGAATTTTATAACGGAATACGTAATGGCTCGCCTTTTGGCCGGGGAAGATTCCATGATAAACACAACGTGCATATCGTGCGGAATGAAAAACTGTATCATAACCGCACCCACGAAATAAAGGGCGATGTTGTTGGAAAGGAATATGAGAAGCATTGCTAAGCTCATACCGAACGTGTTGATAACCAAAAAGACTTTTCTTCCGAATCGGTCGGCAAGCGGACGGTAGATCAGAGCCAACGCCTGAAACGGCACCATGATCACGGTCAGCAGGTCAAGCATGGAAACAGAGCTTGCACCGAAATTCGCCATCAGGTCATTGGCGATTTCCGTTTTCATAAGGGTGCCTATCTGGGAGGCAATTTCATCGGTTGCATAAATCAGTGTTGTGACAAGCACAATGTAGGCAAAGTATGTATTTCTTTTCGGTCTTGCTTTTTGTTTTTCCCACTTTTGGATTTCTTTCTCTCTTCTTGCGCTTATTTTCGCAAGTTTTTCGGGGCTTAATGCAGCAGCCAACTGTATCACTCCTAAATTTTTAAAAAATAATCATATTGGTAATCTCATTCGTCGCGCCTGCTGTGATGTTATGGTGACGAATGCCGGGACATTTTTATTGTTGCCTACCCTGTTTTGCGCTTCAGCAGCCTTCAAAACCGGGCAGATATTTTATTTCGCTGATTTTATAGATACAGCCGCCTGTATAGCTCAAAAGATTATAGCCGATGTAACATTCGCCGTTCGCAATACAGATAAATTCGGGCTCCATCAGTGTGACGGGCAGGGGAACCTTTTTCAAAAACTCTCCGTTTTTGTTATAGACCTCAATGCAGTTACTCCAGTGGCGCAAACACAAAAGGTAATCGCCGTAAACCTCCATGCCTTGCTTTGTGTAGCCCTCTCCGCCGCAGTTTTCAAGGCGTTTGACGAGCTTGAACTGTGAGTCGAAAACCGCAATATCCGTACCGCCGGAAATTCCGGCATAGTAAAGATCTTCTTCTTTGCTGTATGCCATTGAGAAGATTATCTCTTCAAGCAGGGCGGTTCTTTTTACGGTCATTGTATCGGCGTCAAGAACCGTAATCTTTCTTCCGTCCGGTGCGTTGCTGACGGCAATGATTTCGTTTGTGTTGCCGTTAAAGCACAGGTCGTTTCCGTGATCGATTTGAAGATTCTTATAGGTTTCAATCAGCTTCCCGTCGGAAAGACGGTATTTCAGAATGGCACTTTTCGAGTCAGTCTCCATTTTAATTAAATATTCGTGTCACGATTAACCTTCTTCAGTCTAACACTGTTTCCCGAAAAAATCAATTGTTTTCGAAAAGGGGCTGTCGTAAATCGGTAAAACGAAGAGCGACAGCCCTGAGTTTAAGTAAAATATCTAAGAAAA
>JAEDNG010000155.1 GCA_016302625.1 Clostridiaceae bacterium | reverse complement strand
CCTGTCCGTAATAGTCGCAAATATCCTTTTTGCCCGAAACATTTACCGCTATTGCCTTCATTGAATCAATCGGACTTCCGCCACCTATCGCGATAAGAAAATCACAGTTTTCACTGCGGTAAACCCCCGCGCCATTCGCTATCATAATATCGTCAGGCTCCCCCGTGATTCCGTCAAATACGGCGAAATCAACGGCGTTTTGGGTCAGCATATCGCAAAGCGAAGCAAAGCAGGACAGTCGTCGCACATTTTTGCCCGTCACAATAAGTGCCTTTTTTCCGCAGTCCAATATTAGCTGCGAAAGGAAATCAAGCGATCCGTCTCCCGATAGTATCTTTTTAGGTATAAAAAATTCCCGTGCCATAAATGTACCTCTTTTCATTGTTACAGCCCCCCATATTACACAAAATGGAGGGCTGTTTTAAGAAATTAGTCCTTATCCGCCTTGATTACGGCGTTGAGCATTACCGTAGCGCCCTCGGTGCAATGCTTTACCGAGGAATATTCCGGCTCGCAGTGAGAAAGCCCGTCCTTTGACTGTACAAAAACCATCGTGGTCGGCAGCATATAGGCGGCGAATTGCGCGTCATGACCCGCTCCCGAATGTATGGGCATATGCGGTATGCCGCACTCGGTCGCCGCTTCCTCAACATATCCTACAAGCTTTTCATTATAATAAACGGTGTCTCGGTTCCATGCCTTTTCAACCTTGCATTTACAGCCTGCCCACTCTTTTTCGCCGCAACTCTTGACTACATTCAGTACCTTTTTGAGCGCATCGGCGTCTTTGTGGCGGACGTCAATTGAAAAGTCCACATAATCGGGCACACAGGTGTGTACGCAGGGGTGGCAGACAATTTCGCCCGTGGTGTAAACAAGTTCGGGTATACCTAATTTATCAATTTCGGTGTGGAGATAGCAGAGAGCCTCGGCGGCGGCATAGAGCGCGTCGCGGCGTTTCGGCATTGGGAAAGTGCCCGCGTGAACGGTCTGACCGTAAAATCTTACGCGGTAGTTAAACATACCGAGAACGCAGTCCACAACGCCGATGTCCTTGCCGTTATCCTCCAGGATCGGTCCCTGCTCGATATGGGTCTCGAACATATACTGATATTTTTCGGGTGAAATTCGGTTTGCCTTATCGCCCTTAAATTCCGATTTATTAAGCGCGTCGCCGAAGGTTTTTGTGGGATCAAGGATACTCTTTGATTCCATCATATCCTCGTATTTAAACTTTTGACGAATGTCCTCGGGCAGGTAATCGTAGCAGACAATGCCCGAACACATCATAGCGGGAGGATATAAAGACCCCTCCTCGTTCGTCCAAATCATAGCGGTAAGCGGGTGCTTATGCTCAATTTTCTGCTCAGCTACGGTCTCCAAAACCTCCATTGCCGACATTACGCCGAGTATTCCGTCATAGTTGCCGCCGTTTTTTACCGAATCGACGTGGGAGGCCATTACAATCCGCTTAGCCGCAGGATCTGTACCTTCAAGGGTGGCGTACATATTTGCCAAGTCGTCTGTTTCAATCTTAGCTCCTATCGCCGTCATACGGCGAACAAACTCTTTTCTCGCCATAACAGCCGCCTCGGACAGGGAATACCTTGTTATTCCGCCATGACCCGCGTCGCCGAATTTTGAGAAGGTTTCAATTTTGTCCTTCATTCTTTCTTCGCTGCATTTATACATAAGACATCCTTCCTTTTTAAAAATTTATTGGTTTGCAACATTCTTCAAGCAGTTTTAAAACGTCCTTTTCGGACACGTTGTACGCCGCCGCGTCCGCCTCATTGGCGGTTTCAAAAATAAGCACGAACCTGCCGTCCCAGTCGGAAATGGTAATCGAGGTAATATCCGAGGCAAGCCCCAAACGTTCCTTAATTTCCGCCTTCGGGTGAACAAAGCCGTATACTACGCCGCCCCACGGCACTTTAAAGGAGAGCTTTTTTACCGTTTCGGGTTTTAGGTGAAATTCAAGCGGTGCTTCGGAATAGCCCGCGTGAACTTGGCGCAAAGCGGTAGGAACCAGGCGGGTTTGCGCTAATTTCAAGCAGTCAAACAAATTCGCGTCCTTTATATTTTTAAAATGTTCGCCCGACATACGCCTCACCTCTTACCGATAATTTCATCTGCAATATATAATACCTCATCGAGCTTTGCAAGTTCCTCTTTAACCTGCTCGGTCGTTATGATCAGCGGCGGCGCTACAATAATCATATTCTCGTGCGAGTAGGTCATAAAGCCGCGCTTTTTAAGTTCGCCTATAAGTCTGCCCATTATGCCCTCGGGGTCTTTGCCGTAAGGGACTAAAGGTTCTTTTGTCTCCCTGTCCTTTACAAGTTCGACCGCCGAGAAAAGCCCGATGTACCTTACGTCACCCACGCTCGGATGGATGGCTTTCATTTCTTCAAGCGCCTCGCCCAAAGCCTTGCCCGACTTATTAACATTCTCAAGAATATTCGATTCCTTATAGAAGTTCAGGCATGCAACACCCGCGGCGCAGGCGAGGGGGTGACCGCTGTAGGTAAGGCCGCAGGAGAGCAGATGATCGTCGAAAAACTCCGAAATTGCCTTTGATACGCAAACGCCGCCCAACTGAACGTAACCGCAGGTAACGCCCTTTGCAAAGGATACGATGTCGGGCTTAACCCCGAAGTTTTCAAAGGCAAACATTTTACCCGTTCTGCCCCAGCCAGCCATTACCTCGTCGCAGATCATCATAATGCCGAACTCATCGCAGATCGCCCGTACTCCTTTTAAGTAGCCCTCGGGCGGGATAATAACGCCGTTTGAGCCTGTGATGGTTTCAACTACGATTGCGGCGACCGAATTGGGCCCCTCGTAAATCACCTGCTCACGTAGCTTGTCAACGTAATATTCCGCCGCTTCTTTTTCGGAATTAAATCTTATTTTTTCCCTGTAAACATAGGGATCGAAAAACTTTACGAAGCCGGGTGCGCCGGGTTCAAGCGGATAGCGCCGCGGCTCGCCCGGAAGATT
>JAEDNG010000154.1 GCA_016302625.1 Clostridiaceae bacterium | reverse complement strand
GCCGCCGTTGAACAGGCTCGCGATGAGCTTGAAAAAGCGGGTATTGATAATGACAAATTAAAGGACTTAGAGGTTTCGGCGCTTGTAGCCGCCGCGGAAAAAATATGCGACGGAGCCGTTACATACGGTAAAAAGCAATACGCCTTGTCCGACCGAAAGCTTGACAGACTGCTGACCGGAAAGCTTACCGGATATCCGGTTATGATAATTCTGCTGGCGGTAATTTTCTGGCTTACCATTACGGGAGCAAACTACCCGTCAGAGCTGTTATCAAAATTCTTTCTTTATATCGAGGATAAGCTGACCTATCTTTTCACGCTTTTAAACGCTCCCGACTGGCTTTACGGCGCGCTTGTCGAGGGAGTATACAGAGTGCTTACATGGGTTGTGTCGGTAATGCTGCCGCCGATGGCGATTTTTTTCCCGCTTTTCACCCTGCTTGAGGATGCGGGTTATCTGCCGCGCGTTGCCTACAACCTCGACCGACCCTTTAAACGCTGCAACGCCTGCGGAAAACAAGCGCTTACTATCTGTATGGGCTTCGGGTGCAATGCGGCAGGGGTTATCGGATGCAGGATAATTGACTCCCCGAGAGAACGGCTGCTCGCAATTCTTACCAACAATTTCACCCCCTGCAACGGTCGGTTTCCGATGCTGATATCTATTATCGGTATGTTCTTTATAAGCGGTGCCGCCGGCGGTTTTTCCTCTCTCATTTCGACCGCGATTTTAACCCTTGCGATTATTTTAAGCGTTAGCATGACCCTGCTTGTGACAAAGCTGCTTTCAAAAACAGTATTAAAGGGTGTACCCTCCTCCTTTACCCTCGAACTGCCGCCGTACAGAAAGCCGCAGATAGGTAAGGTCATTGTCCGCTCGGTATTTGACAGAACCCTGTTTGTTTTAGGACGCGCCGCCGCGGTCGCCGCTCCCGCGGGACTGCTTATCTGGCTTATGGCAAATCTTACCGTTGGGGGAGAGACGCTTCTCCGAATATCCTCCGGATTTTTAGACCCGTTAGGGCGGCTTATGGGACTTGACGGAGTGATACTGATCGCATTTATTTTAGGCTTTCCCGCTAATGAAATTGTGGTTCCTATCATAATTATGGCTTACATGTCGTCGGGAAGTCTCGCGGAGCTTGGCAGTTTAAATGAAATACGAGAGCTTTTCGTCGCAAACGGCTGGACATGGGTCACAGCAATCAACGTAATGCTTTTTTCGATTATGCACTGGCCCTGCTCGACAACCCTTATAACCATAAAAAAGGAAACCGGAAGCCTTAAATGGACTTTTCTTGCCGCCGCTCTGCCCACCGTTATCGGCATGGCGGTCTGCATGCTTGTAAATTTAATTACTTCTGTTTTATTATAAATTGCCTCTTGACAGTATCGGTCTACATAGTGTAGAATATAATTAGTCTACAGGATGTAAACCGATTGGAGGTAAATATCATGAAGGATTATCAGATGGGGGCGGTCGAATCGCGCTTTGCCGATATTATCTGGCAAAACGAGCCTATATTATCAGCCGAGCTTGCAAAACGTAGCGAGGAACAGCTGGGCTGGAAAAAATCCACGACCTACACCGTTTTAAAAAGGCTTTGCGATAAGGGTATTTTTGTGAATAACGGAGGAACTGTCACCTCGCTTGTTTCAAGGGAAGAATTTTACTCGGTGCAGAGCGAAAGGTTTGTTGAAGAAACCTTTGACGGCTCACTCCCTGCCTTTCTTGCCGCCTTTACCGCACGAAAAGGCTTAACGGCTAAAGAAATAGCCGAGCTTCGCCGCATGATTGACGAATATGAGGAGGAAGAATAATGGAAACCTTGTTTTTAAAGCTTTTTAATATGAGCGTTACCGCAAGCTGGCTTGTCTTAGCCGTTGTTATTCTTCGCCTGTTACTTAAAAAAGCGCCTAAAGCCGTCGCGGTCTTTTTGTGGGCGCTTGTGGGAATAAGGCTTATATGTCCCTTTTCGTTTGAAAGCGTTTTAAGTGTTATACCAAGCACAGAGCCTATTCCCCAAGCGGTGCTTACGGGACCTGATTTTAATATTGACACAGGACTTTCCGCGGTTGACAGCCGCGTAAACGACTATTTGAACGACAGATATTTTGAGGGTGTTACGGTGCCTGCCGGAAACGGTATGACGGTGATGGGCGTTATTTCGGTAATATGGCTTGCAGGCATTGCCGTTATGCTTATTTACACCCTGATAAGCTATCTTAAAATACACCGAAAGGTGCGCGAAGCCGTGCCGGTTAATGATAATATTTTGGTATGCGACCGTATCGCCGCACCCTTTATACTGGGCGTGTTCCGTCCGCACATTTATCTTCCGTCCTCTGTCGGTGAGCAGGACGCTGAATATGTTATCGCCCACGAAAGGGCGCACCTAAAGCGCCGCGATCACCTGTGGAAACCGCTGGGCTTTTTACTGCTTACGGTGTATTGGTTCAATCCGGTAATGTGGATAGCCTACATTCTGCTTTGCAGGGATATTGAGCTTGCCTGTGACGAAAAGGTTATCAAAACTATGGGAATAGAAATTAAAAAGCCTTATTCCGAGGCGCTTATTAATTGCAGTCTGCCAAGAAGAGCGATAGCCGCCTGTCCCTTGGCGTTCGGTGAAGTAGGCGTTAAAAGCAGAATAAAATCTGTGCTTAATTACAAAAAGCCCGCTTTTTGGGTTATCGCCTCCGCACTCGCTCTCTGCGTAATTTTGCCCGTCTTTTTTCTTACAAACCCGATTTCCGCAACGGCGCAAAATATTATCAATGAAAATAATTACACAATAATATCGCAGGAAAGAAGCGATATAACGCTTTCCGTTCCTAAATCGTTAATAAAAGAAAGTGCCTACACCGAAAAGGGTCAAAAATTCAAAAAGAACGAAGTGCCCGCATACAAAACAAACACCACAACGATATACCTTGAAAAAATTGTGCTTTCAAACAGCAACGAAGATGAGCTGTTTTTGATGTTCAACTGCTCTTACGGAAGCATAGACGAAAACAACAGTATTCTTCT
>JAEDNG010000153.1 GCA_016302625.1 Clostridiaceae bacterium | reverse complement strand
ATGATATTTGTAATGATTACAATTTCAAACGCCTCAATGCAGAGAATTTACGAGGTGCTGAAAGAGGAAAGCACAATTAAAAACCCCGAAAACCCCGTAACAGAGGTTGCGGACGGAAGTATAGATTTTGAAAACGTTTCCTTTAAGTATCACGAGGGCGCGGAAAAGTACGCCCTTAAAAATATTAATCTTCACATCAAATCGGGCGAAACTATAGGCGTTTTGGGCGGAACGGGAAGCAGTAAAACCACCCTTATTCAGCTTATTTCCCGCCTTTATGATGCGACTGTCGGCTCGGTTTCGGTAGGCGGAGTAAATGTAAAAGATTATGATATCGAGGCACTTCGTAACGAGGTTTCGGTCGTTTTGCAGAAAAATATACTGTTTTCGGGCACGATAAAGGAAAACCTGCGCTGGGGCGATAAAAACGCCTCAGACGAGGAAATTGTCAGGGTCTGCAAATTAGCCCAGGCGGACGAATTTATAAATTCCTTCCCCGATAAGTACGACACCCATATCGAGCAGGGCGGCACCAATGTTTCGGGCGGACAAAAGCAGAGGCTTTGTATAGCGAGGGCGCTCCTTAAAAAGCCTAAAATACTGATTTTGGACGACTCGACAAGCGCAGTCGATACCAAAACCGACGCGCTTATCAGAAGCGCGTTCGCAACCGAAATTCCCGATACTACAAAAATCATAATCGCTCAGCGCGTTTCCTCGGTGCAGGACGCCGACCGCATTATAGTAATGGATGACGGACGAATAGACGCCGTAGGAACACATAACGAGCTTCTAAATTCCAACGATATTTATAAAGAGGTTTACTATTCACAGAATAAGGCAGGTGAGGAATAATGGCAGGACCTATGGGACATAAGGGTATGAGGGGCGGACCTAAGGCTAAAAACGCTAAAGGAACAGTAGCCCGCCTTATTAAACTCCTTTTTAAATACTATAAGGCGTATCTTATCATAGTGGGGATATGTATTCTTTTAAGCGCCGTTTCGGGTACGGTTTCCTCGCTGTTTTTAAACCAAATCGTGCTTATTATTTCCGACGGCTTAAAGGTAGGATATTCCGCGATTTACGCAAGGCTTTTGCGTATAATACTGATTATGATAGGCTTTTATCTTGTCGGTATAGTTTCAAGCTTTATTTATTCAAGGCTTATGGCGGTAGTCACTCAGGGATTTCTTAATAAAATGCGGCAAAATATGTTCGGTTCAATGCAGAGCCTGACGATAAAGTATTTCGACTCCCACACTCACGGCGATATTATGAGCCATTACACCAACGATATTGATACGCTTCGTCAGCTTATTTCACAGAGTATTCCTCAGCTTTTTACCTCCGCACTGACTATCATAGCCCTGCTTGGCTATATGCTGTTTTTTAGTGTATGGATGACCCTGCTTGTCTTTTTGGGCGTTTTTGCTATGATGCAGGTCACAAAAAAAGTGGGCGGCAACAGCGCGAAGTACTTTGTTAAACAGCAGAAATCGATAGGCGAGGTTGAGGGTTATATTGAGGAAATGATGCACGGGCAGAAGGTTGTCAAGGTCTTCTGTCACGAGGAGGAAAGCGAAAAAGCGTTTGACAAAATCAACGAGCATCTTTTCAGCGACGCGGAAAGCGCCAATAAGTTCGCAAATATACTAATGCCGATTATGGGCAATATCGGTCATATTCTGTATGTGCTTATCGCCTTAGTCGGTGGAATATTAATACTCTTCGGCGTGCCTAACCTTTCATTCTCGGGTAAGGCAATATCGGTTGCCGTAGTCGTGCCGTTTCTTAATATGACAAGGCAGTTTACAATGAGCATTAGTCAGGTGTCCCAGCAGATAAACTCGGTTGTTATGGCTATGGCGGGTACCGAGCGAATTTTTGAGCTTATGGACGAAAAGCCCGAGGTTGACGACGGCTATGTTACCCTTGTAAACGCGTTCGAGGACGAAAACGGAAATATTACCGAGAGCGACAGCCGCACCGGTATCTGGGCGTGGAGACATCCGCACAGCGACGGCACCGTTACCTATACAAAGCTTATGGGCGACGTAAGGCTTTATGACGTTGATTTCGGCTATGTTCCGGAAAAAATAGTACTTCACAATATCGACATTTACGCCGAGCCCGGTCAGAAGATAGCCTTTGTCGGCGCAACGGGAGCGGGAAAGACCACGATTACAAACCTTATAAACCGCTTTTACGATATTGCCGACGGCAAGATACGCTATGACGGAATTAATATCAATAAGATTAAAAAGGCGGATCTGCGCCGAAGCCTCGGCATTGTTTTGCAGGACGTAAACCTGTTTACGGGAACGGTTATGGAGAATATCCGCTACGGCAGACTTGACGCGACAGACGAGGAATGTATCGCGGCGGCAAAGCTTGCGAACGCACACGGCTTTATCGAAATGCTCCCCGACGGCTATAACACCGTTCTTACAGGCGACGGCGGAGGACTTTCTCAGGGTCAAAGGCAGTTGATTTCAATCGCTCGTGCCGCGGTCGCCGACCCGCCGGTTATGATTCTCGACGAGGCAACCTCAAGCATTGATACCCGCACCGAGGCTATTGTCCAAAAGGGAATGGACAGACTAATGCAGGGAAGAACGGTATTTGTTATCGCGCACAGGCTTTCAACCGTTCAGAATTCCGACGTTATTATGGTGCTTGACCACGGCAGAATAATCGAGCGCGGCAGTCACAAAAAGCTTATCGAGGAAAAAGGAACCTATTACCGGCTTTATACAGGCGCGTTTGAAATGGAATAAATTTAAAAGGCAAAGCGGAACTTTCCGTTTTGCCTTTTATATGCGGTGATAATATGGAATTACCCGAAAGAAAAGCTAACAGGCTTAAAAATTACGATTATAATACACCCGGAGCGTATTTTATCACGGTTTGCACAAAGGATAGAAAAAATCTGTTTTGGGAAAATGTAGGGGCGACCATCGGTCGTCCGTTTGAATTATCCGAATATGGAAAAATTGCAGATACAGCCATTAAAAATATTCCGATAAAATATTCCTT
>JAEDNG010000152.1 GCA_016302625.1 Clostridiaceae bacterium | reverse complement strand
ATGACTGCGTTAGATACTGTTAAAAGCAAAATCAGAGAGCTGTACGAGACCAATCCGAATATTCATGTGAATATAACGGTCGGACACCCTAAAATCAATCTGAAAAGCGACCCTGCCGTAATCATAGGCGTTTATCCGCATATTTTCAGGATTGAGGAATACAGCGAGGGTGAGCCCAAATGCCACACCCTGCAATATACCGATGTGCTGACAAATCAAATTCAGATTGACGAGTTAAGATAAACACATTCCTTAAGCTTTTTAATCGCGGGATAAATATCACTGTCGGCAATTCCGGCGAAGCACAGCCGTACTTCGCCGGCTTTTTTTGTGTCTATAAGTCTTATTCCGTCTTTTGCGGCCAAGTCACGTATTATTCGGCTTTCGGTACTTTTCTTAAGGTTTATAGCAACCGTAAGCGAGGATTCGTAAAGCGTGATATCTGCTTCGGGTAAAAGCTCTGAAACCGCCCGGCATACGCATTGGCTTTTTGCGTAATAAAGCTTGCGAAGCCGCCTTAAATGCTTTTCGAGCGCTCCTGCTTCAATGTAGCTTTTAAGGGCTAACTGCTCGACCTTTCCGCAGGTTTGATTGTAAACCGAACGCCTGAGTCGGAATTTTTCCGCAAGCGAGACGGGTAAAACCATATAGGCAATTCGCACGCTCGGCAGCAGCAGCTTTGAAAAGCTTCCGATATATACGGTGCCTGACGGATATTTTCCCTGAAAGGCTGTGACGCTCCTTGCGGTGTATCTGAGCTCCCCGTTATAATCGTCCTCCACTATAAGCCTGTTTTTGTCCTCTTCTGCCCATTTTACAAACTCGTTTCGCCTGGCTGAAAGTCCTGTAATGCTTATCTTAGAAAGCGCGGACGGCATAAGAAACAGTATGTCCGTTCCGGATTTTTTCAAACTCTGCGGCTTTGCGCCGTTTTTATCGCTTTCAAGCGTTAATGATTCTATGCCGTAATCCGAAAAAATCTGCCGCGCCTGACTAAAGCCGCCCTGCTCCATTCCGATGGTGCGTTCCCTGCCGACAAGTCCGCAGAGAATACTCAAAAGCGGCCCTATTCCGGCTCCAATAATTATATTTTCGGATGAGGTTCTTACCCCGCGCGCTTTATATGAATAAGCCGCCAAGGCTTCTCGAAGGCCATGCTCGCCCTGCGGGTCGCCGTAGGAGGTAAGCTCCTTTGTGTCCCTTAAGACCTCACGAACCGTCTTTTTCCACTCCTCAGTGTCCGCCGCAGATGCGTCGATTTTCCGTCCCGAAAAATCGTATAAAACAGGTTCGCTTTCCGCCGGTTTAATAACGGCGACATGCTTATGTCTTACGCTTTCGCAGATGTAATAGCCCCTTTGCGGTGAGCTTTCGGCGGCGCCCTCGATACATAGCTTTAAATAGGCGTTTTCCACCGTGGTTCGGCTGACGTTAAGCTGAGTTGCCGCCTCTCTTATTGAGGGAAGCTTCTCTCCGGTTTTTATTATCCCGCTTTCGACCGCCGCGGTTATCTGCTCATAAAGTCTTTTATACATTGCCCCGTTTCCGGATTTCAGATTAATAAAATCAAAAAGCATTTAAAACTGTCCTTTTAAAAATAGTTGATTTTGGATATTTATTCATGTACACTTTGTTGCTATAATAATACCACCAATCAATCCTATATGCAATACATATTTAAAAGAAGGAAACGAAAATGAAAAAGACAACACATCAAAGACTTTTGGACATTACCTTTATAGCCGTTTTCGCAGCGCTGTGCTACATCGCGCTGACGGTGCTCTTTATCCCCTTTGCGAACATGTACATTCACTTCGGAAATTTAATTGTAGTTCTGGCGGCTCTGCTTGTCGGCGGCTGGCAGGGCGGACTTGCGGGCTCTATCGGAATGGGTTTTTACGACATATTTAACGGTCATGCCGATTCTTCGCCGAAAACCTTTGTTTTAAAGCTTTTAATCGGTCTTGCAACCGGACTTGTCTACAATTTCTTTAAAAACCGCAAAAAATACCCGACCGTAGCTCTGATTGTTTCGGGTGTTGTATCGCTGATGATAAGCGCCGGACTTTTGGCTCACACTTTTACGCAAAATCACGCATATGTCGGAAAGGGCGCGGTGCTTTGCCCGATATTCTTTGTAATCGGTATTCTCTGCATTGTATTCGGTCTGCTAAAAACCAAGTTTTCGCAGAAAACCGCGTCGGCTGTTGTCGGAGCGTCCTGCGGAATGCTTGTCAACCTGATAGGCGAGACCGCTTGGAAAACCGTAACCTACGCGCTTGCAGGTTCAAGCGTAAAGGCGGCGTTTACAACCGCTCTGCTCGGTCAGGCGTCAACTCTTATAAACGCGGGAATTGCAATCGTAGGCGGAGTGGCACTTTTCTGCGTGCTTGAAAAGCCGTTTTCAAAAATACTTAAAGATTAATCGGTGAAAATTTTAATGGGCTGTCGCTTGAGTTTTTACTCACCTGCGACAGCCCATTAATGCTTGTCAATAGGTAGCAAAAAAGAAGAGCCTCAACTACGCGTCTGCGTGTCGGGGCTCCAGGCTTGGAGCGGATAATGGGAGTCGAACCCACCTATTCAGCTTGGGAAGCTGATGTTCTACCGATGAACTATATCCGCATTTACGAAAACTATTGTAGCATACATAGAATGTTTTTTCAAGTGTTTTTATTTGTTTCTTTATTCTTGACTTTAAAGCGCGCGTATGATAAAATAAATAAAACAAAATCTTTAAGCAGGGTGCTGTGACGCCGGCAAGATTGTATATAGAGGGCTGTGAGTCAGTCTGTCTTGTTGTGCACCTACTCTGCTTTTTAAGCAGAGTTTATTTTTTAGGAGCAGATTATGGAGTTTACCTTTAATAACGCACATATCTATAATAACGGCGCGTTTGATACTAAGGATTTCGCGGTCGCCTTAAACGATACCGACCCTTCGGCCGGTAGTCTTTCCGCTTTTAAAAATATTTATGTTTTTCCGGCCTTTTGCGATGTTCACGTACATTTCAGAGAGCCGGGATTTTTTTATAAGGAAACGA